>DASWUT010000139.1:0-2640 GCA_036401455.1 Gemmatirosa sp.
GCACGTGATCGATGCCGAGGTCGCGCCCGGTCACCCATTCGAGGCCGATGAGCGCGGCAACGAGCGTCGCGACGCCGGCCGCCGCGCGGGCGCCTGCGAGCGCCGCGTGCGGGGGCGCGGACCGCGACGCGCCCCCGCGCGGGCGCAGCAGCCAGAGGGCGGTCCCGAGCAGCAGGAGCGCGGCCGCGCTGTTGGGCAGGGTGAGCGCGGGGCCGGCCAGCCCGCGCGCTGGCGCCGCGCTCCCGACGGCCCACCCGACGAGGACGGAGCCGCCGATCGCGATCCCGGCGAGCGCGCCGATCGCGGGCAGGGCGCGATAGATCCGACGTCCGGAATGCCCGAGCGCCCGCGCGATCGCGGCGTCGGCGTGGCGGTCGTCGGTGGTCAGCGACATCGGACTCGGGGCGCGGCGGGGGTCAGATGCTCGCCTGCAACTGCCGGACGAACAGGAAATCGAGGAGAAACAGCGCCGCCCCCTGCACGACCACGCCGAGCCCCGCGCCGATCGGGGCGTAGCGCCGGCCGAACAGCCACCCGCAAAGGGCGAGGGTCACGCCAACGCCGACGTACCCCGCGTCGAGGCCGAGGTTGAGCCACAGCATGCGGTCGAGCTGGCGGGCGCCGGCGTAGTCGCGGAGGGCGAGCCCGCGCTGGCCCCAGAGGGCGAGGGCGAGGTCGATAACGCCCCACGCGGCAGTCTGGATCCCGAAGTGGCGCAGCAGGGGGGGCGCGCCGGCCGTGCGCTGGAGCGCCTGCAGCGCGAGGAGGAGGGTCCCGGCGAAGGTGCTGCCGGCGCCCCAGACGAGCAGGCGCAGGAGGTGGGACCGCTCGAGCTGCAGGAGTGTGTCCGCGAACATCAGGGGTATAGTAGACACCATGCTCGTTTGCCTCACCCCGTCGGGGCTGTACTCGCCGCCGTCCGACCTGCACCTCGACGCGCGCGATGCGCCGGGAACGGTGTTCGTCTCGCACGCGCACAGCGACCACTGCTCGCGCGCCGCGCGCATCCTCTGCACCCCCGAAACGGCCGCCCTGCACGATGCCCGCCGCGGAGCGCGCGACGCGTTCACGCTGCGCTTCGGCGAGACGGCGCCCGTCGGCGACGCAGCGGTGACCCTTCTTCCCGCCGGACACGCGCTCGGCTCCGCGATGCTCGTCGCCGAGTCGGCGGAGGGGCGCCTCGCGTACACGGGCGATTACAAGCTGCGGCGGAACCCGTTCTCGCCACCCGTGACCGTGCCGCGGGTGGACGAATTAGTAATGGAATGCACCTTTGGAGAGCCGCGCTACCGCTTTCCAGCCGAGGACGTGCTGCTCGACCGGCTGTTCGGGTTCGTCGACGACGCGTTGGCCGCGGGAGCGACGCCGGTGCTGCTCGCCTACGCGTTGGGCAAGGGGCAGGAGGTGCTGTGGCACCTGACGCGGCGCGGGTACGACGTGGTGCTGCACGGCGCGATCGCGAACCTGTGCGACCTGCACGTCCGGCTGGGGCACGAGTTTCCGGGTCCCGGCACGTGGGGGCGGTACGCGCGCGGCAAGGTCGGACGGCGTGTCCTGCTCACCACGCCAGGCACGCGCAAGACGGCGATGGTCCAGGGGCTCGAGCAGAAGCGGGTGTGCCACCTCACGGGGTGGGCGCTGCACCCGGGGGCGCACAACATGTATCGCGACTGCGACCTCGTGGTGCCGCTCTCCGACCACGCCGACTTCGACGAGCTGGTGCGCACCGCGGTCAAGAGCGGGGCGCGCAAGGTGTGGACGGTGCACGGGCCGGCGTCGTTCGCCGGCGAGTTGCGCGCGCGCGGGATCGACGCGACGCACTTGGCGGAGCACCCGCAGAGTGCGGGCGTGCCGGCGCAGGGCGCGGACGACGGGCCGCAGTTCGGGCTCGGGCTGTGAGTGGGCGCGCCTGACGCTGCGCCGGTCGCCGACGAACGGTGAACCTCCGCGTTCGCGGGGGTGACGACGCGTAGCACGCCGGCATCCCCGCGCCGCGCGGCGCATGCGCGGCGACCGGGGCCGTTCTGGCGCGGACCGGGCGTTGCGGGCGATGTTGCGGCGTGACCGCGCCAGCCCCCGACTCCGACGCTCGCCTCGCCGCGCTCGAGCGCGCCGTCGCCGACCTGCAGCAGGAGATCGTCGCACTGCGCGCGGCGCAGCCGCCGGCCGCGCCGGTCGCTCCTTCACCGATCGCTCCTCCGCCGGCGGCGCTCCCGCCGGCGGCGCTCCCGCCGGCGGCGCTCCCGCCGATCCCCGCCGGGTACGGCGCCCCGCTGGATCGGCCGCCGGCAATCGGCCGCGCGACGCTGCCGCGCGCGCGCCTGCGCGTCGCCGCCCGCGACTGGGTCACCGGACTCGGCGTGCCCGAGCTGCCCGCCGATCGCGCCGGCCTCGAGCTGCTCGTCGGGCGGTACGCGGCGGTCGCCGTGGGCGCGCTCGTCCTGCTCATGGGCGTCGGTGCGTTCCTCACCTGGGCGGTCGCCAACTTCACCCTCGCCCCCGCCGCGCGCGTCGCGCTCGGCGCCGTGGGCGCGGCGGCGCTCGCCGCGCTCGGTGAACGGCTGCGGCGGCGCGCGGGCGCGCAGCGCTTTGGCGAGGTGCTGCTCGCCCTCGCGCTCGCGGTGCTGCACGTGGACGCGT
>DASWUT010000140.1:0-2206 GCA_036401455.1 Gemmatirosa sp.
GGCCTGGCCGCCGAACGAGGCGTTGAAGCTGCCCGGGTCTGCACGGACGCCACGCGACGCCCCTCGGCTGTGTCGCGCCTCGGCACCGCCGCACCCGCACGGCCCGTCAGCTTAACTTGGGCGTTAGACGGCTACACGCACGTTCCTTTACCGGACAGTCGCGGATGTCTCGACCGACACGCACACTCACCGTGACTCTCGGCCTCGCGGCGGCCGGTGCCGTCGCTGGCGCCGTCGTCTGCTGGCTGTCGTTCCTCACCCTCAGCCTGCTCTTTCCGAGGCAGGTGCCGGAGTGGCGAACGTGGTTCCAGCTGGCGGTCCTTCCGCTGCTGCTGCTGGGCGCCGTGCCGGGCGCCGTGATCGCGCCGGTGATTGGCTGGCGGTGGCTCCGACGGGTCCCGATCGCACTCGGACTCACGGTCGTGCCGACGGCCGCGCTGGCCGGCGTCATCGGTTTCGTGGTGGCCGGCGGCAACTTCGCAGGCCTCGGGTGGCTCGGGTGCGCGCTGGCCGGCGTCGCCGCCGCGACCGCGGGGCTGAGCCGCCGGTACCCCGCGCGCCCGCACGGGGCCGGCATTGGCGCCCAGCCGTCTAACAAAGCGTTGAAGCTGTCGGGTATGCAGGGACGCCCCGCGACCCCCGCGGACCGCGTCGTACGCGAGCGCTAACCCGCCTTGAAGGCCCGCAGCTTAACTGAGGCGTTAGACATCACACATCCCTTCCCGTAGTCACGGTGAGCCCACACGGATTGACCAGATCTCCCCTCGGCCGCTGGGCGGAGGCACAGCGCTCGCGGACGCTCCGGGGGCGGGCTGTCGCGTGGTGGCGGGACATGCAGGATGGCGGCTGGCGGATGACGAACCGCCCGCGGCTGCGCGACATGCTGATCCTCGCGGCGCTGCTGCCAGTGTGGTGGCTCGTCGAATCCGCCTCGGGCTTCGAGAAGGGTTTCCTGGCGTGGTGTCTCGCCGGCGCGTTCTACGTCGTCGTATCGGAGCTGTGGCCGTTCCGGAGGAGGGCCCGGTTCTGGGCGGCGATCGGCCTGTTCGCCCTGGCCTACGCGGTTGGCTTGTGGGCTGTGCGGGTCCCGGAGAGCCTCGGCAAGGGCGCGATCGACCTGTCGATTGCGGGCGGCGCTATCGTATTCGTCGCGGTGCGTCGACTCATGCGGGGCGTCCCGCCCGATGCGTAGCGCGATGGTGCAGGTCAGCACCGGGCGCGTGGCGCGCAGGGACGGCGGCCGTCGTGGCCCGGACGCGGCACCCGGCCGGGCGCCGCGCGCGTGCCGGAGCGGCCGGCAGCGCGGGTGATGTCTAACGAGGCGTTGAAGCTGCCCGGGTATGCAGGGACGCCATGCCGCGCCCCTCGGCTGTGTCTCGCCTCGGCTGCACCACACCCGCACGGCCCGTCAGCTTAACTTGGGCGTTAGGCGGCTCCGGGCATGGTCTTGGAGCCGGGCGGGCGCGCCCGGCCGGCGCCCGTGTGTTACCTTGCGCCCTCCTCCTCCCCGCGAGTGCGCCATGGGCCTGACCGTCGAGCTGATGGACCGGATCACCGTCAACCCCGACCAGTGTGGGGGCCGGCCTTGCGTGCGCGGTATGCGCATCCGGGTCGTCGACGTCCTCGACCTGCTCGCGGTCGGCCTGACCGCGGCGGAGGTCGTCGCGGAGCTGCCGGACCTGCAGCCCGCGGACGTGGCCGCGTGCGTCCGCTTCGCGCGGCGCCGCGTCGACCACCCGGTGCTCGCGGCGTAGCGCGCGGTCGCCGCGCCGGTGACGGTCTGGACAGATGCACAGCTCTCGCCCGCGCTTGCCGAATGGCTGAGGCGCACGTTCGGCGTGGACGCGCACGCTGCCCGCGACCTCGGCCTGCGCGAGGCGGAGGACCCGGTGATCTTCGCGCGGGCACGAGCGGCCGGGGCGGTCGTCCTCACCAAGGACAGCGACTTCGTCGACCTGCTGGAGCGGCACGGTCCGCCGCCGCAGGTCGTGTGGCTGACGTGCGGGAACACGAGTAACGCGTACCTGCGCGAGCTGTTCGACGGGGCGTGGCCCCGGGTCGCCGCGCTGCTTGCCGCGGGGGAGCCGCTGGTCGAGGTCAGCGGTCCCGCCGCCTAACGAGGCGTTGAAGCTGCCGAGTAACAGGGACGCTCCTGCGCCCCCGCCGGCACCGTCGTACGCGGCCCGTAATGCGCCGCGAAGACTCG
>DASWUT010000141.1:0-20030 GCA_036401455.1 Gemmatirosa sp.
GTACCCGGAGGCGCTCGTCTTCGCGCCGGCGGGCCGCGGCGACAGCGCGGGCGGGACGTCGGGCGGGATGTCGGGCGCGACGTTAGGCATCGCGCTCGTGCCCCGGCCGCCGGAGCCGCCGGGGCTGTCGGGCGCGTGGCGCGTCGGGATCGACTTCGGCACGTCGAACACGAACGTCTTCCGGCAGAGCACCGCGACCAACCTGGCCGAACGGTGGCGGTTCGAGTTCGACCGCTATCTGTTCGACGTCACGGCGCGGCGCCCGACGCGCGACGGCGTGCTGCGCGAGTTCTTCGTGCCGCCGGAGCCGGTCGAGCTGCCGATCCCGACGTCGCTCCGGATCTTCGAGGACGCGCGCAAGACGCACGCGCTGCTCGACTACGCGATCTTCTTCTCGACCCAGTACGAACTCCCGCGCAACGTCCACGCCGACATCAAGTGGGATGGCGAGGAGGAGCTGAACACCAAGCCGTTCCTCAAGAGTCTGCTCTTCCTGCTGCTGATCGAGGTCGGCCTGCAGCGCGTCGCGCGCGTCACGCTCGCCTGTTCGTACCCGAAGGCGTTCTCGCTCAGCCTGCGCTCGCGGTACGAGGGCGCGTGGGAGGGCGTCGTGAAGGAACTGCTCGACGACCCGGCGACGGCCGTGTTCATCCGGCGCCAGGGCGCGGGGACGCGCGGGCCCGAGGTGTCGAACCCGGAGTTCCACACCGAGGGCGTGGCCGCGGGCGAGTTCTTCGCGAGCGAGATGACGATCCCCGACCTCGCCGACCGCGCGAACAAGCAGATCGCGGCGGTCGCGCTCGACGTCGGCGGCGGCACCACGGACATCAGCATCTGGCATCGCAACGAGATCGTCTTCGACGCCTCGATCCTGCTCGCCGGGCGGCAGATCTCGCGGCTGCTGCAACAGAGCCCGCGCGTGCTCGAAGTGCTGTTCAGCCCCGAGGCCGCGCACGCGCTCGAGCAGAAGCGCAACGAGCCGACCGCGTTCGCCGCGCGCCTCAACGTCGTGCTCAAGCGCGAAGAGAACGCGATCCGCGACCGGCTCATCGACCACGCGAACAACCGCGAGGTGCAGTGGATCCGCCGCGTCCTCGCGATCGAGTTCGGCGCGATCGCCTTCTACACAGCCTCGCTGCTCGGCGCGGTGAACGCGCAGCTCGGCGGCGAGCTCGCGCGGAGCATCGAGGGGCGTGCGATCCGCCTGCACTGGGGCGGGAACGCGGCGAAGCTCATCAACTGGATCGACTTCGGCCGGTACGACGAGGCGGGGATCGCGTCCAAGATGTTGAACGCGCTGCTCTTCAACGCGCTCAAGGACGTGCCGATGCAGGTGCCGGCCGCGCTGCTCGCGGAGAAGCAGTCGCCGGGGCACAAGAGCGAGGCAGCCGGGGGGCTCGTCGTGATGCACCCCGTGCAGCAGACGTGGCGCGACGGCGGGGGGGCGGTGGCCGCCGCGGACGACGACTTCAGCATGCCCGCGGGCGCGGCGCCCAACGCCGGCGACGCCGCCGCGGAGCTCGACATGCCCGACGACGGTGCGCCCGGCGCGGCGCCCGGGTTCAGCCCCGACATCGTCTCGGGCGAGAACGTCGAGCTCACCACCGGGCCGGTCGGCCACCTGCAAACCGTGTCGGGGCGGATGCTGTTCGACGGCACGCGCACCCGGTTCCGCAGCACGTCGCTCGACCGCCTCAAGCGCTTCGTCGAGATCGTCAACTACTTCGGCGTGCGCTTCGGGCTGTTCACCGAGGACAGCAAGATCATGCTCGACGCGCGCCGCCAGGGGCAGATCGCCGATGCGGTGCTCGCGCGCTTCGTCGAAGCAGAGCGCCTGCGCGAGGGCCAGCGCGTGATCGAACCGGTCTTCATCACCGAGGTCAAGATCCTGCTCGACATCCTGCGCACCGAGCTGCGGTAGGGGGCCGGAGGCGCGTGCACGTCGGCATCGATCTCGGCACCACCTACTGCTGCATGGCCTACGTCGACGACGACGGCCGCGTGCGCGTGATCCCGAACGCCGACGGCGATCAGACCACGCCGTCGGTGATCTGGTTCGACGGCCGGCAGGCGTGGGTCGGCAGGAAGGCGAACCAGCAGAAGCCGACCGCGGGCCAGCACGTCTACGAGTTCGTGAAGCGCGACATCGGCCGCCCCGTCGAGCTCCCACCCGATTGGCGCCCCGACGACCCCGCCCCACCGCAGGTCGCGCCCTACGAGATCGACCGCTTCAAGTACGGCGCGGCCGGCATGTCGGCGATCATCCTCCGCAAGCTCAAGAAGGAGGCGATCCTCGCCTTCAAGAAGGCGGGAAAACTCGACCGGGCGACGGACGAGAAGAGCTTCGACCTGCCAGCCGTGATCACCGTGCCGGCCTACTTCGGCGATAAGGAGCGACAGGAGACGAAGCTCGCGGGCTACGCGGCCGGGCTCGACGTCGTGGGCATCGTCAACGAGCCCACGGCGGCCGCGCTCGCCTACGGCTTCCTGCGCCCGGTCGACCAGCGCATCATGGTCTTCGACCTCGGCGGCGGCACGCTCGACGTCACGATCCTCCGGATGCGCGACGGCGAGCCGCACGTCGTCTCCTCGGTCGGCAACAACACGCTCGGCGGGCGCGACTGGGACGCGCTCATCGAGCAGTACCTGTACGAGGCGTTTCGCCGCGCCAACGGGCGCTCGATTCCCGACACTCCGCAGCGACTGTACGAGGTGCAGGAACTCGCGCTGCGGGCGAAGTTCGCCCTCACCGAGCAGCCGTCGACCGAGGTCGTCTACAGCATCGACGAGGGCGACCTCGCCTGCACGCTTTACCGCGACGCACCGCCCGACCGCGACGAGTACGACATTCCCGCGGCCGACGACCCCCTCTACACCGATCTCTTCTACTTCGACGAGCGGGCGACCGACCTGCTCACGCGCTGCCAGGCGATCTGCGAGGCAGCGCTCGTCGAGCGGCTGCCCGACGGGTCCCACCGGCCACTCACCTGGGCGGACCTCGACGAGATCGTGCTCGCGGGCGGCGCGTGCCGCATGCCGATGATCCCCGCGATGCTAGAGCGGATCTCGGGGCGGCGGATCCGCACGCACGTCGAGGGCTTCGACTACGACACGGCGATCGCGACGGGCGCGGCGCTCTACGGGCTGCACCGCGCGCGCGTCACCGACGTGGTCTCGCACGGGCTCGGCGTACGGCTCGTACAGGACGGCCGCAGCTTCGTCGATTATCTGATCGAGAAGGATACGCCACTCCCCACGAGCGCCCGCCGCGCCTACCGCGCCGGTTCGGCGGCACGCCTCGAGGTGTACGAGGGCGAGTCGCGCGACCCCGACGACTGCAGCCCGCGCGGCGAGCTCCGGCTCGGCAATCCGGACGGCTACGTCGCGATCGACTTCGCGCTCGACACCGACGGCATTCTGCGCGTGGCCGCGACGCATCCGGTCGACGCGGCGGGGCGCGCGCTCGGAGACGACTCCTCCCCCGCCCTGCGCGAGCAGCTCGAGATCCGCAACGACCTGTACCGGTACGACCGCCGCGCGCGCCCGCTCCGCGACAAGGTCCAGTCGCTCACGATCAACCTGTAGCGGCGGCGAGCGACGATGTCCGCCGAGCCGCGCCTGCCGAACCACCCGGAGGGGGGCGCCCGCACGCCAGCCTCCGAGCCGGCGCTCCCGTCCGGCGGCCCGCCCGCGCGGAGCGGAGCCGAGCCCGAGCTACCGTCGACGCGTGACACGCCCGCGTCGCCTAACGTACCGCCGCCCCCGTTGCCTAACGCAGTGGACGGCGTGGCCGGCGCGGACGCCGCCGGCACGCGCGCCGACCGGATCCGGCGCGCCACCGCGCGCGGCCCGCTCGCCGGACACCTGCCCGCCGCGTACGAGGACGAGGACTGGGTCTCGGTGAAGTCGGCCGACCCGTTCGAGGTGCTCTACCTCGACCCGCGGCAGCCGGGCGCGATCGGCCCCGCGGTGCTCGACGACCGGCGGCAGACGCTGTTCGCGTTCTGGAAGCAGAAGGACGACGTGCGCAACCGCAACGCGGGGGGCCAGCGCGACCGCATCGACCGGAAGTACGGCTTCGACGTCGGCACGTACGCGGGTCTCGTCGACCGCGCGTACCGCCGGCTCGCCGAGCCCGGCGCCGTCGCCCGCGAGGCGCAGGCCCTGGACGACGCGCGTCGGCGCGAGGCCGAGGCCAAGCTCCGCCCGGTGCTCCGCTCCGGCCTCGCCGACGGTCTGCTCACCGTCGAGGAGACGGAAACGCTGCTGCAGGAGGGCGAGGCCGTCGGCCTCTCGCGCGAGGAGACCGCGGACTACCTCTCCCGCGTGCTCGCGGAGCGGAAGTTCACGGCGCGCGAGGCGGCGCGCGGCGCGACGCTGAGCGCGGTGTTGCTGTCTACCGAATGGATCAACGCCGAGCGGCGCGCGCGTGACGACGCGGCCGCGGCGCGTGCGGCCGAGCGGGCGCGCACGTGGGACGTGCCCCCCCTCAAGTTCCGGGAGGGGGCGGCGCGGACGCTCGAGGAGTTGCTCGACCTGTGCGACCGCTACCCCGACGAGGCGGCGCGCTACCTCGCCGATGGCGTCCTCGAGCCGTGGCTCGCGGGCGCCGCGGGCGAGGCCGCGGTCGCGAGCACGGCGAGGCGGCTCCGCTCGTCGTTCCCGACGATGCAGCGGCACACCCTCGAGCTGTTCGCACGCTCGCTCGCCGGCCCGCTCGGGCGCCCGTCCGTCCCGGTGCTCACGGCGCACCCGAGCGAATGCGTGTTCGGCCCGATGCCGCAGGGCGCGCTGCGCAGCATGCGCGTCGAGTTCTCGCGGGAGGGGCGGCCGTTCGTCTGGGGCACGGCCCGGATCGAACACGCGGGGCCTGGCGTCACGGTCTCGCGCACCTTCGAGGACGACGCCACGGGCCGCCCGCCATTCGTCGAGGTCACGGTCGACACGGTCGACATCTCGCCGGGCGAGTACGGCACCACGATCATCGTCGAGCCGGCGGGCGGGGCGCGCCTGACGGTGCCGGTGCGCTTCACCGTCGTGCCGCTGGCCCTCACCCCCGACCAGCCGGCCGTCGACCTCGGGACGATTCCGTTTGGGCAGACGCGAAGCGTCACTGTGCACGTCGGCGCGTCGCCGAACGGGGGGCGTCTGATCGGGTCGGTCGCGCTCGGCGAGGCGCGGAACGGTGTGACGCTCGCCGGCGGCGTCCGCGACGAGGGCGCCGAGGCCGTGTTCACGGTCGACTCGCGCGTCACGGGTCCCGGCGTCCAGTACCGCTCCGCGCTGCTGTTCGAGACCAACGCGGGCTCGGTCCGAGTGCCCGTGACCTTCCGCGTGCGTCGCGCGGGCGCGGAGGCGCAGAAATGGGCGATAGGCGGCGCGGCGGTGGGCGGGGCGGCGATGTGGGCGGCTCGTGACCTGCTGCTTCCGGGCGACCGCTGGCATCTCACATACTCCTGGCTGTCGCACGCGCCGAGCGTCGCCATCGCGGGGCTGACACTGTGGGTCGTCGGCCGGGTCGCGGGGGGGATCGTGCGGCGTGTGGCAAAGCGCTGACGACGAACACCGCACCCCGAGCCCCACCTCCAATGCCTGCTCTCATCGTCGCCATCGTCGTCCTGCTCGGCGTCGTCTGGCTGTTCGCTCGCGTGACGTTCCTGACGACGTCGCTGGAGGTCTTCGTCGACTCGCTCGCCCACGCGTTCCGGTGGATCGGCGTCACGTCCCCAAGCGTCGCCTGGTTGCTGCTCGGCGTTGTCGTTGGCGGAATTGCGGGTGCGTGCGTCGGGCTGCGGCGCGCCGGAGCCCCGGTCTCGCGACGCGTCGTGCGCGGCACGGCGACCGTGGTCGGGGGCGCGCTGCTCGTCGCGGGGAGCTACCCCCCATCGCGGGTCGGCGCGGCCGAGCGCACCGGCCGCGGGCAGGAGATGGTGTCAACGGAAAGGCGCGCCGAGACACGGCGTCCGCCGATGGTCGGGCCGCCTGCCAGACCGATACCAGCCGCGAAGCACACGTCCGTGGTGCCGGTCGAGGTGGAACCGGTGCCGCTCCACGGCGCTCCGACCGAGACGACGTCGAGTGACGCGCCGTCGTCCGTCGCGCGCCGCGGCGCGACCGTGCCGGCCACGGACGCTGCCGGGCTCGTCGACACGGCAGACCGCGCCGCGGTCGCCGACGTGCGGGCGCAACTCGCCCAAGCGCGCGCCGGCGCCGCGACGGGCGACTACGCGGCGGCGCTGCGTGCGCTCGCGGCCGCCGACGAAAGCGTCGACCTCGCAGCCGCGGACGGTGAGTTGCCGTGGGTGGCCGCGCTCCGGCGCGAGGTGACGCGCGCGCGCCGGACCATTCACGCGCAATGCGAGAGCGCTGTTGCGTTCGCCGCGCAGCGTGGTGACCGGCCACCGCTCTGCGAGTGAGCGCGGTCCGGTAGCACGAGGGCGGCTTCGGAGCCAGGTCGGTACGAACGATCGCGTGCCCGAACGGACCGGCACCACGGGGAGGGGTTCCAGAGAGTGCCTCGGTGGACCAGACTGACGTGGTCACGGCCTTGACGCCGCGGCGCCGCCGGCCAGCTCGCGGTCGCCGCGGCGTCCCGGCCGCCGCAGCGATCGACGGTCGCGTCCGGTCCGCGCCTCGCTCACCCCATTCCGACGTTTCACATGACGACATCGTTGACGACACCGTCTCCCCGCGCCACCGTCGTCCCGAACCTTGCCTGCTTCACCCGCGGCGACGATCTCGCGCGGTTGCTCGCGCACGGGGCGACCCCGAGCGACGCGTTACGCGCGTACGAGGCCCTCCTGCGCGGCGACGCCGACCGAATCGCTGCCATCGCGGCCGTCCTGGACGCGGTGCCTCCCGGCCAAGCCACGATCGCGAGCGACGGGCACTACATCGGGATCACGCTGCCCACGCCGGAGGCGGAGGCGCTGGTCGCCGCGGCCGCGGCGCGTCGCGAAGTGCAGCGCGAGGAGCTGCACGAGCACGAGGCGCGGCGGCGCTGGTAGCGCCGGTGCCGGGCAGCGGACTCGTATCGCACCCGCTCACGCCGTGCGTGTCGTGCGCGAGCGCGCGAGCGCCCGCGGCACCGGCGGATGGCTCCGCGGCCGCGCGCTGACCGAGATCTCCGTCGACCGGATCCGGCATCGCGGCCGATGGCGTCACGAGATGAGCGACCGGTGGGGGGCTCCACCTCACGGGCACGTCGCCAGGGCACGCGGGCGACGCCGCGCGGGCGCCACAGCACGTGTCGGCCTCGCCGCGGTCGCGTGGCACACCATGCTGCGCTCGGCTTGAGCGCGGCAGGCGGCGCGCCCGTCAGCGCTCGTCCGACTGGTACGCGAACGCGGTGGCAAAGCCGCACCGCCCGCTGACCGCCCAGCGCAGCGGGGGGTCGTCGACCGCGAAGTGCTCCGCGACGATCTCCTGGCCCGGCGCGTCGTGGCCCGGGATGCCGCACGAGATCCGCGCTTCGGTGAGCACCGGACGCGCCGTGTGCGCGGACAGGTAACCGCCCGCCGCAATCCGCTCGGCGTTCGGCGTATGATCCAGCGCGATGTGCGCCGGCCGGACCGCATACACCTCGCCGATGACCTGCGCGTAGTTCCGCAACGTCACCCCACCCGCACGCCCCAGGAAGATGTCGGCCAGGGCACGCTGCTGTTCGGCGTCACCGCGCTCGTCCACGTAGAGCACCACGCGCCAGGGCTCGCCCGGTTCGTCGTCGCTGTAGCGTCCGGCCATCACGACCGACAGCCCGCCGAGGTCGCGCGTGTTCGCCCGGCCCTCGGTGATCAGCCACGAGAGGGCGAAGTCGCAGGTGCCATAGGTCGAACGGCCGCCCTTCCGATCGCCCTGCCGGCGACACGGACAGATCGCCTCGCAGTTGCACACCTCGTAGTAGGATCCGGTCACCTGCCACGCCATGGGCGGCATCGCCATCGGCTGCGTCGTCATCGCCTCGGTCACGAACGCCTCGCGTCAGGGGTCGCGCATGGAGGGATGCTGAGCATGCGGCATCGCGGGTCCGTGCATGGGCATTATGCCGGGGGCGAGCGCCGGCCGCCAGATCGCCGCCGCGGCGAGCACCAGAGACGCGATCCCCACCCAGCGCGAGAACGTGGCCCCCCACGATCCGAGCTTCTCGACCGCGACGATGAGGGCCAGCAGCAGCATGGCGCCGAGGTTCATGAGCCCGGCGGTGAACAGCAGGAGCATGAGCGCCCAGCAGCAGCCCACGCACATCGCGCCGTGGTGCAGGCCAACGCGCACGTGCCGCATCGGACCGCGCCACCCGGCGTAGCGCAGCAGCAAGCCGATGGGTGCGCGGCACTCGCGGAGGCAGAGGCGCTTGAGCGGCGTGAGCTGATATGCGCCACACACCGCGTAGAGGGCGACCGCCGACCAGCGCGCCGCGCCAGGTCGCGACGCGGCCGTACGGCCGAGCTCGGCGGCGAGCGCGTACCCGGCCAGACCGAGCGCCGTCCACACCGCGAGATAGCCGACCACGAGCGCCGAAGCGCCGCGCCAGACGGGTCTGCCAATCGCGCGCACGTAACGCGTGGTCAGCGGGGCGAGCGAGGGCAGCATCATCGCACTCATCATCACCGCCCACATCACGAGGAACGCCGCCACCGAGGCGGGCCTCATCGACGACGCGTCGTCCATCATCCGGGCCTGCCGCGCCATGAGCAGCCAGGCACCGGCCCCGCCAGCCAGGAGGACGACCGCGGTGAGTTCCGGGGCGGCGCTCGCGCGCCGGAGCAGCCCCGTGTGCGGCCCTGTCCTCAAAGCTGTCCTCGAAGCGCGGCCGATGAGCTCATGAACCGAGCGCGTCGCTCGGGGCGATCGCGTACTGGAGGCGCGGCACGGGGAACGATCCCATGGCCGAAACGCGTGGCTACGGCGCCGTCGCTCCGGTCCGACGCTTCGCGGCCCGGACGTCCGCTGCGGCCTCACGCCGTTCCTGCTGCGGCGACTCGTGCTCGACGTGGAGGACAACGCCGGACTTCGCGTCAACGTTCACCTCGTCGATTCCAGTGCGAGCCGGAACCTTGAAGTCGAACGAGTACATCAGGGTTCCGTGCTCGCGTTCGAGTTCCAGCGCGACTGGCCTTCCGCGTGAGATGCGCCGCTGCGCCGCGGCGAGGGCCGACGCCTCGGTCACGGTCGCCTGACGAGCGAGTGAATCGGGAACGTCGCGCGTGTACGCGGGCGGCTGCCTCGTCGCTGCAGCGGGCTGTGCGGCGGCGGGGCGCGCCGCGACGGCGACCAACCCCGTACACGCCGCCACGACGAGCGCGGAATTCGTAAGATGCTGCACTTCGGTTTCCTCCCCGGTGCGCGGATCGAGCTGGCGCGCCAACAGGTACCGCGAGCGACGAGGTACGTCCAGCCGGCTCGCGACGCCGCCCGATCCAGTTCACCATGACTGTAACGCCGCCCGGCTCACGCCACGCTCACGGTTCGGCACGGTCGCGGTGCCGACGTCGCGACCCGGCATTCCGACGGCGTGCTGCTCGCGGGCGACGAGCCACGCGAGTGGTGGTCCGTCTGCAGCATCGCGCAGTGATCTCCGCGTGAGGCGAGGCGGGCTTTCTTTCCGGATCCTACGGTGCTGAGCAGCCGGTTCGCTACCGCGACCGCCGCTCGGCGCCTCGTCACCGACCGACCCCCGGTGTCGTGTGGTGACCGGTCGTGCTGTCCTGGAGATTCGCGTGACCGTCCTGGCCCGCTCCGTCGCGTTCGCGGCGCTCACTCTGCTCGCGTCGTCTGCCGGGGCCGCGGTTCCGGGTGTCGTTCGGGCGGCGACGCGATCCGCCGCACAGCGCGGCGAGCTGCGTGGACGCGTCGTGAACGCGGCCGGCCAGGCGCCGATCGGGACCGCGACCGTCGTGGTCGTCCCGGTCGGCTCGACGGTCGCTGCCGGCCGCACCGCCACGAACGCCGACGGCGTGTTCCGCCTCGCCGGACTCCGGCCGGGGCGGTACCGCGTGCGCGTTCGCGCGATCGGCTACACGCCGCGCGAGCTGCCGATGCTCGACATCGGAGCGGCAACGTCTAACGTCGATCTCGGCACGGTCGCGCTCACCGCCGCAGCGCTCGAGCTGCAGGCCGTCGCGGTGACGGGGCAGCAGCAGGCGGTGCAACTCGCACCAGACCGCAACACCTACGTCGTACGCGACATGCCGGTCACGCGCGGGGGCAGCGCACTCGACGTGCTGCGCAACGTGCCGGGGGTGGACGTCGACCTCGACAACCTGGTCAGCCTGCGCGGCAACGCCGGCGTCGTCGTGCAGATCAACGGTCGCCCCAGCCCGCTCACCGCCGCGCAACTGGGCGACTTTCTCGCGCAGCTTCCCGCCGACATGGTCGAGCGCGTCGAGGTGATCCCCAACCCCTCCGCGCGCGACGACCCGACCGGGGTCGCCGGCATCATCAACGTGGTCCTCAAGCAGCGCGTCGACGCCGGCCGGAGCGGCGGGATCACCCTCTCCGGCGGCACGACCGGGAGCGCGCAAGTTGGCGCGAACCTCGGCGTCCAGCGCGGACCGCTGTCGCTGTACGGCAGCTACGGCTTCTTCCGCGACAACCGCCCGCGGACCGACGCGATCCGCCGCACGGACCTCACCGCCGAACCGGTGACGTATCTCGACGAGTCCGCGACGCGCACGCAGACGCAGCAGGGGCACACGTTCACGGGCAACGCCGGCTACCAGCTCGGCGCGCGCGACGCGCTGTCGCTCGAAGGGCTCTTCACCACGCGCAGTGAGGCCGAGTCGTACGGCATCCTGTATCGCGACCTGAACGCGGCGCAGACCCTCACGGGGCTGAGCAACCGCCTAACGCAGAGCACCAACCACCGCTACAACCTCGGCGCCACGCTCAGCCACAAGCACGAGTTCGCGGACAAGGGGCACACGCTGGCGAGCGAGCTGCACGCCTTCCGCGCGCAGGAGAGCGGGCCGAGCCGCATCGCCGCGCAGGCGCTCGCGCTCGACGGCACGCCGGCGGGCGCGTCGGACTTCGAGAACCAGGCGACGCTCGAGCACCCCGACGAGACCTGGCTCAAGGTGGATTATGCACAACCGGTATCGAAACTGCTTCGGTTCGAGACCGGGTACAAGGGCTCCGTGCAGCGGTTCCACACCACGCTGGACACGCAGGTCCTCGACACGCTCGTGGGCGCGTACGGCCCCGACTCCACGCGCATCAGCAACTTCACGTACGACGAGGTCGTTCACGCGGCGTACGGCATGCTCGACGCCCACCGCGGCAGGTTCCTGCTGCAAGGTGGGGTGCGCGTCGAGCACGCCACGACGCAGTTCCACCTGCGGACGCGGAACGCGACCTACGACAACGCGTACACCAGCGTCTTCCCGAGCGCACTCGTCGCCTACAATGTCGACGACGCCGATCAGGTGAAGCTGAGCTACTCGACGCGCATCCGGCGTCCGGACGACACCGACCTGCTTGACCCGACGCCGCAGTACCTGGACCCGCTGAACGTGTCGCGCGGCAACCCGTTCCTGAAGCCGGAGTACATCCGCGCCTTCGAACTCGGTCTGCAGCGCACGGCGAACGGGGCGACGTTCCAGGTGACCCCGTTCTTCCGGCACACGCTCGACGCCATCCGCACGATCCGCACGCTCGACAGTGCCGGCGTGGCGACGCGCACGTTCGCCAACGTCGCGACGAGCGACGCCTACGGCACCGACGTCACCGTCGCCGCGCGCGGCGGGCGGCTGAGCGGCTTCGCAGGCGCGAGCGCCTTTCGCCAGGTCAGCGACGCGGCCAACCTCGACCCCTCGCTCTCGGCGCGCACGTTCGGGTGGACGGCGCGGACCAACGCGACCTTTCGCGCCTCGGGCACACTGGACCTGCAGACGCTCGTCTCGTATCAAGCGCCGATGACCGTGGAGCAGGGGCGCATCTCCAGCCGCACGCGCGTCAGCTTCGCGGCGCGCCAGAAGCTCACGCGGGACCAGACCAGCCTGACCCTCCGCGTCGTCGACCCGTTCAACACGTCGCGCGAAACCACGACGACGATCGACCCGCGGTTCACCCAGGTGTCGGACCGGCGGCGCGCGATCCGCGGGCTCGTCCTCAGCATCAACCGCACGTTCGGCGGCGCGCCGAAGGCCGAGCGGCGCGAGCCGAACGAGCAGGGCAGCGACCCGGGCGCGTCGTGACGCCCGAGTGGCGCCGTGGTCATGGGGCGCCGAGGACGGTGTGGCCGTCGCACTGCCGGCCGATGCCCAAGGCCGGGGTGATCGTGACACCGACGAACGGACGGCCGCGCAGCCCCGGCCTTCGCGCCGCCGGAGTACTACAGCGGCGCCCGGATGGGGAACTGCAGCGTCGTGCTACTCTGGACCCGGCGGTAGCGCCCCGCGCCCCAGCCGGCGCGCGCGGGCCGCCGCGACGTCACTCGTGGGCGACAAGGGCGCCAGCGACCCGACCGTGCCGACGTCGCGATGCTCACGCTCGCGGGCATCGGGAGAACCCGGTCGAGAAGGTCTGGTAGCGCATGATGCAGCAGGTCACGGCGAACCGCCTGTACGGCGACGTCGAGCGGCTCGTCGCGGCGGTCGACGCGTTCTTCGGCGTCTTCACCCCGAGCGCCGTCCTCGCGCTGGCCGCGTGACACGTCGAGAAAACTTCTGCGCACTTACCTCGCTGTTCGCTGTCCGGAAACGGGGCCGGCGTCAGTGTAGCCGCATATCAGTGACGGCTTGCGCGTAGGCCGCCAACTACTCACCTCGTCGGCGCGATGAAAGTTCCTCGCCGAGGTGAGCCTCGCGCTCGACGACTCGCTGACGACGAGGCGACACGCTGCCGGGTCGAGCGCCTGGGCGGGCGACGCCCGGAAGCCGCGTCCAGCGCGCCCCCGAGCCGAACTACGCGTCGCCACTCGTCGCCGCGACGCAGCCTTTCATGGATTTCGCGTAACGGATGATGTCGGTCGGCCACCACACCAGCTGACTTTTGTGCGATTTCGCGTAGTGGTCGCCGCCGCCGGCCTTGATGAGACGCGCGACCGCGGTCGCGCAGTTCTTGTCGGCGATCTTCCAGTGGGCACCGGCTTTGTTGCGCATGAGGTCCCATGCCGCTTTCACGGCACCGATGTCCAAGCAGGACATCGCCACCCACTTCGTCGGAACGTGGATGGGTGTGCCGTGATCGTGGCCGACCTGCTCGCCGCCCCAGGTGTGCGCGTCGTCGTAGAACCGCTCCTGTCGTGCGGCGTTCACGAACGGGTTCCCGGCCGTACCGACCCAACTCGCGTAGTAGTCGGTGCTCATGATGTCGTGTTGCTGCGTATCGATGATCAGCGCGGCATGGCCGTTCTGAAAGGCCTCGGGGCCGGTTCGTGGTCGCCAGTAGATGGCGACCGTGAGCTGATGATCCTTCCACTCGTTCGGCTGAAACCTCTTGCCCATTGACTGGCCTCCCCTGACGGAGTTCGGATGCGACGCGTCCCGACGACGTGTGGCGACGCGCAGACCCGTGACGGGTACACCAGCCGTCACGGTCGGAACGCCAAAACCCGGCGAAGGCCGCAGTACGAGATGCCGGATCTCGGGACCATTCTGATCACGCTGACCCTGTCGGGCAGTCGTCACCCTTTGCGCCGAAACGTGCTCGGCGTCAAAGGAACGCTCGGAAGGTGTGCACGGCGCCACCGGCGCGAAGCCGCTGCGTTCCGGGGCGTAGAGCAGGGCCGGCACCGTCGCGTACGCGAGCAGGCCGCCGAGTACGCGCTCTGGGCCGTGCATCGGACGTGGCAGGGCGGCGACGCACGGTCGCACGTGCTCATCGCGCCCGCGCTCCGGAGCGAGCGCTCGAGGGAATTCTCGGGCGACGACTGACGGCGACCAGGCCGGAACCAGCGATCCACCGGCCGCGTGCGCGGCGCACGGCACGCGCGCGGTCACCGCGGCGCGCGCCTCCGACGGCGGGACAGGGGTGGGGCATCCAACGACGGCCGTGAAGCCTCTGGAACATGTGCGCGGTGATTCGATCGCCTTACCGAATCAACGTAGGCCGCCGTTAACCTACGGCCGATAAAGCTGATTATCAGCCGCGAGCGAGCGAGCTTACACGATTTACCAGATAACGATGCGACAGGATCCGCGCGGCGGTTTCCCTCCGTTTCGCCCGTCATGACGTGCTTCACCCCTGCCCCGCCACCGCAGGCACGCGCCGACGCCGTCACGTGCATCTCCGGTGCAGCGCACGCGGCGTGACCGTCGCGCGCACACGGCACCCGTGCCGCCCGCTCCGCGGCGCCCCCATGCGACGCGGGACGTGCCGCACGCGGGGTGGCGCCCGCCTTCCCGAGCGTGTCTGACGCGTCGCAGAACCCACGCGCCTCGCCGCGCGGACGCTGTTGATTGCGACACCGAGTTCGGCTATGGCTCGCGCGTTCGGGTTCAGGACGACCGGCGCGCGGATCGTCCGCGTCCCGAAACCGACTCTGGATATCCTGCGGGCGGCAGACGAACCGTGCCTGTGCCGAGCCGACGGCGGAACACGGCAGGGCGTCCGGCGCGACCGACGCGCGCGTACGCATGCGACGGGTGCCGGCCCCTCCTGTACGCTTGCGGCCAGCCGTGCCTCGTCCCACCTTGATCCGACCGCCTGCCCGTCCGCGCGCGCACGCTCCCCCCCCCCGCGCGGGCTCCCCCCCCCCCGGACGTCCCGATGGTCCTCCCACCCCGCTCCGCCGCATGGCGGACCGGCGCGCGCGTGTCCGCACGTATGCTCGCTGGCGCCGCGATTCTCACCGCGACGCCGAGCATGCTCCGGGCGCAGATGATCGACGACGGGTTCCTCTTCCCCCGGCACCAGCTCCGCGCCGGCGTCGAGTACGGGCGCGAGCAGTGGACCGAGTATTGGGAAGGCACGCTCGCGCGGACCAACGGTAACATCGGCACGCTCACGACCCGGAGCGCGACCGCGACGCTGGGTTACGGCGCCTCAGACCGCCTCAGTTTGTTCGCCGCGCTGCCGTACGTGTGGACGCAGGCGAGCGCCGGCGTGCTCCAGGGCCTGAGCGGGCGGCAGGACGTCACCCTCGCCGCCAAGTACCGCCTCGTGCGGGCCCGGGTGGGCGGCCGCGCCACGCTCGGCGCCTTCGCCACGGCCGCCGTCGGACTGCCGACGAGCAACTACACGGTCGACTTCCTCCCGCTGTCGATCGGCTCGGGGAGCCGCCGCGCGACGGGGCGCGCCGTCCTCCACCTGCAGGACCGCACCGGCTGGTATGTCGAGGGCACGGCGGCGCACACCTGGCGCGCGAACGTCCGCCTCGACCGGCCGGCCTACTATACCGACGGCCGCCTCTATTCGACCAGCGAGGTTGAGATGCCCGACCTCACCGAGTACGCCGCGGCCGCGGGCTACCAGCGCGGCCGACTCTGCGTGCCGCTCGCCCTCGTCACCCAGCGCACCCTCGGCGGCGGCGACATCCGCCGGCAGGACATGCCGTTCGTCTCCAACCGCATGGACTTCACCCAGGTGCGGGCGCACGCGATGTACGACCTCCGCGTGCCGTCCAGCGTGATCCTCGACGTCGGCGTCATGCGCACGCTGGCCGGCCGCAACGTGGGCCGCTCGACCGCCCTGGTCGGGGGTCTGGCCTACGCATTCGGCCGGCCGGGGCTCTGAGCGATGCGCGTCCCGACGATGCGCACGGTGCGGGGGTTGCTCCGCACCACCACGGGCCGGGTGGGCACCGGCGTGGCCCTGGCCGCCCTCGCGTCCGCGGCCCTGGCGAGCTGCGACAAGCACGTGTCGCCCGTCGAGTCGCTGCCGGTCGCCCCGGCGGCCAGCCTCGACGCCAACGCGGGCGCGTGGCGCATGCTCGTGCTGACCGGCCCGGACCAGATGCCGGTCGCCGCGCCGGACCCGGTCGGGAGCGCGGCCTACGCCGCGCAGCTCGACTCGGTGCGGCAGGTGCAGGCCGGCGTGACCGACGCGGACCGGCGGGCCGTGGCCTACTGGGACGCCGGCGGGGTGCTGCGCTGGAACGAGATCGAGCGCGAGCTGACCGCGCGCTTCAATCTCCCGCCCGCGCCCGGCGCGGCCGGCACGTACCCGATCCCGAGCGCGGCCAACCCGTTCGGCTACCCGCAGTTCCCCTTCGCGAACCCGCCCTACGCGGCGCGCGCTTACAGCTACGTCGCCGTCGCGCAGTACGAGGCGCTCAAGGCGGCGTGGTTCGCCAAGTTCCGCTACGGTCGCGCGGCGCCCGGGGTCGTCGACGCGAAGGTCGGCGATGCGGCCGTGGCGGCGGGGGCCGCCCGCCCGAGCGCCCTGCCGGCGTACCCGTCCGAGGCGGCCGTGCTCGCCGGGGTCTCGTCCGAGATGCTGAAGCTGCTCTTCCCCGCCGCGGTCGACGACATCGCGGCCCGCGCCGCCGAGGAGCAGCGGGCGGCGCTCGTCGCGGGCACGGCGACGCCGAGCGATCTGGCGGCCGGCACGGCCCTGGGCAGGGCGGTCGCGGCCACCGTGATCGCGCGCGCCAAGGCCGACGGGATGGGCCAGGCGGTGGGCACGCCGGCGCTCTGGCAGGCCCTCACCGACTCGGCCACAGCGCGCGGCGAGGTCGCGTGGGTGAGCCAGGAAGCGCCGGCGCGCCCGCCGATGCTCCCGAATTTCGGGAGCGTGAAGGCGTGGACCCTCACGTCGGCGCAGGTCGACTCGCTCCTGCCGCCGGCCCCACCGTCCGCGTCGTCGCCGCAGATGGCGGCCGACCTCGCAGAGGTGAAACGGACCGTGGCGAACCTGACCCGCAACCAGCTCGCGGTCGCGCAGCGGTGGAACGACGGCGCGGGCACGTACACGCCGCCTGGCCACTGGAACGAGATCGCCGCGGCGTACGTGAGCGGCGCGCGGATGAGCGAAGTCCGCGCGGCCCGCACGTTCGCCCTGCTGAACATGGCGATGCACGACGCGGCCGTCGGGTGCTGGCGCGTGAAGTACCGCTACGTCACCCCGCGTCCCGCGCAGCTCGACCCGTCGATCAAGACGGTGATCGGCCTGCCCAACTTTCCCTCGTATCCGTCCGGCCACTCGACGTTTTCGGCAGCGGCCGCCGAGGTCCTCGGGCACGTGTTCCCGTCGGCGGCCACCACGTTCGAGCAGCAGGCCGACGAGGCGGGGATCTCGCGGCTATACGGCGGGATCCACTACCGCACGGACATCACCAACGGCAAGCTGCACGGGCAGCGGATCGGCGCCGCGGTGGTGCGGCTCGCGCAGGGAGACGGCGCGGAGCACGAGTAGCCGCGAGCGCTGGAGTCGCGCGGGACGCGGGGCCGCCGGCACAGCGGAGCGCGTCGCAGCCCCGTCCCCCTTGCGGGGGCGCCCGTCACGCAACCCTTCAAGCGCTCGACCCGTCGGCGTACACCGGCTCCGCACGCGCGCCTGGGGTCAGATTGTGTGCGTGCCGGTGTGCGTGCCGAAGCCGGCGTGCCGGGCTTGCCGGAACGCACGCCGGGCGGACGCGGCCGCCCCGGCCACGAGTTGCCGCAGCACGCGCACGGCCGTCTCGGTCTCGTCGGCATGGTTCCCGGGGCGCCGGCGCGTCATCGCCTCGAGCGCGTCGGCCTTATGCGCGTAGTCGCGCGCGAGCTGCACCTCGGTCCACCCCAACCGCTCGCGCTGCCGGCCGTGTAGCCCGGCCACAAAGTGCTGGATCTCGGTCCCGTCACGCACCAGGCGCGACCCCGCCCCGCCCGCCTGCTCGATGACGACCAAGCTCTGGACCAGGTCGCCAAAGAACGTGATGCCGTGGTCCTCGATCTCGGTCGACGGCATCGTGCGGACCGCGGTGGGGAGCGCCGGGTCGCGCCGCATGCGCTCCACGTAGTCCTCGAGCACGCGCTCGAGGCGCTCGCGCAGGAACGTTCCGACGGCCGCCAGCCCCACCGGCCGGGGCGGATCGCGGCGCGGCACCATGGTGCCTAACAGCGCGCCCTCCTCCACCTCCGGTCGCGCCTCCTCGCCGGCCGGGAGCCAAAGCGTGAACGTCGAGCCGGCACCTGGCCGGCTCTCGACGGTGAGATCGCCGCCCATCAGCCGGGCGAGCCGCCGGCTGATGGTCAGCCCGAGCCCGGTCCCGCCCTGGGTGCGCGTGTGCCCGCTGTCGACCTGGTGGAACGGCTCGAAGACGCGCGCCTGCTCGTCGGGCGCGATGCCCACGCCCGTGTCCTCGACCCGGATCGCCGTCCAGGAGGCGCCAACCAACTCCCGCCCCACGGCCGCGTCGCAGGCGACGGTGACGCGCCCGCCGGCCGGCGTGAACTTGACCGCGTTGGTGAGCAAGTTGACGAGGATCTGGCGCACCCGCGCCTCGTCGCCCACGTACGCGACGCCCACCTGACCCGCGCGCGCATCGACGAGCCGAATGCCCTTCGCCTCCGCCAGCGGCAGCGTGATGGACACCGCCGCCGCCACCGCCGGACCCGTCATGCCGGGTTCGAGTGCGACGCGCAGCGCGCCTACGTCGCTCTGCGCGAGGTCCAGCACGTCGTTGACGAGCCCGAGGAGGTGGCGGCTGCTCGCCTGCAGCCGCGTCAGGTAGTCGCGCTGCTGGTCGGTGACGGGGCCCGCGACGCCGAGCGTCAGCAGCTCCGCGTAGCCGAGGGCGGCGTTGATCGGCGTGCGGATCTCATGGCTCATCGTCGCCAGGAAGCGTCCTTGCGCCGCGCTCGCCGCCTCGGCCGCGCGCTGGGCCGTCAGGGCCGCCTCGACCTGCTCCTCCAGCTGGGCGGCCGTGGCCTGCAGCGCCTCGGTCGTCGCTTCGAGCTCCACCGCCTGCTCCTGCAGCATCGCGTTCGCGGTTTCCAACTCGGCCGCGTGTCCCCGGAGGCGGCGGTTGGCTTCGGCGACGGCCGCTTCCGCGGCCCGCTGGGCGGTGATGTCGCGCAGGATCTTGGCCGCGCCGACCACCGCGCCCGCCTCGTGGCGGCCGCCGCGGCCGTCGCGCACGGGCGAGACGGAGAGCGAGACCGGGGAGTGCGTCCCGTCCTTGCGCACGCGCACCGACTCGAACGGCGGGACCCGCTCGCCGCGCGCGACTCGCGCCAGGATGTCGGCTTCCTCGCCGTGGCGCTCGCGCGGGATGATGCGCAGGATCGGCTGGCCGACCATCTCGGTCGCCGCGTACCCGAAGAGCCGCTCGGCCGCGGGGTTCCAACTCGTGACGATCCCGTCCAATCCCTTGCTGATAACGGCGTCCTCCGAGCCGGTCACGATGGCCGCGAGGCGCGCCTGGGCAGCCGCCGCCGCGACCTCCGCCGTGCGCTGTCGCGTGAGGTCGATTACGAACGCGATGGTCTCGGTCGTCTCGCGCGAGAGGAGGGCGCCGCCGACGAGCACCGGCACCCGCCGGCCGTCCTTGTGGACGTACTCCTTCTCCATCGGCTTCGCAGCGCCGGCGGCCTCGAGCGCGCGCATGATCTGCTCGTCGACGCCTCGCCACTCGGGCGGGGTGATGCGGTCCCACCGCAGCCCCGCCGCGAGGTCGGCGCGCGTGTAGCCAAGCAGCGTCAGGAACTCGTCGTTCGCCTCAAGCACCCGCCCCTGGAAGTCGGCCAGGAGGATGCCGACCACGCCCGCGCCGGCCAGCCGCCGGAGCCCGCGGTCGCGGGGGTGGGTACTGTCCGCCGCGGCCGATCCCGCGCCAGCGAGCGGACCACCGCCGGGCCGCCCGGCGGCGGGCGGGTCCTGCGACGGGGGCGGGGAGTCGGATGCGGACGCCATGCGGGGCAATATGCCCGGCCGCGGGCCGACCTACAGCCCGGGCGCGGCGGGCCGGCGCGGGGAGCACCGCGCCGCGGGGGCGCGTGAGCCGGCGGCGCCGCCGCATCGGTTCGCATCCTCTGCGGCGCGCCGCGCCGTCGTACAGGAACGCCGCCAGGCGCCGCGTCCACGGACGCATCGAGGTGCGCGCACACATCGGGAGCGGTGGATCGCATCCGCGGTGACAATCCCGCTGGGCGGTCTCAGGGGGTCGGCGC
>DASWUT010000142.1:0-4767 GCA_036401455.1 Gemmatirosa sp.
ACTGCGCGGTGCGCGACGACGTCGGGCTGCGCGTCGCGCTCAAGCTGCTGCGCGACGGCCGCGGAACGCCCTCGGCCGTTCGCCGACTTCTCGCCGAGCGCCGCGTACTCGCCCGGTTGGACCACCCGAACGTCGCGCGCCTGCTCGACGCCGGCGTCACCGAGAACGGCGCGCCGTACTTCGCGATGGAGTACGTCGACGGCGCGCCGCTCGTCGATGCGTGCGACGCGCGCCAGATGGACGTGCGCGGACGCGTCGCGCTCTTTGCGACCGTCTGCGATGCGGTCGCCTACGCGCACGCTCACCACGTCGTGCACCGCGACCTCAAGCCGGCCAACGTGTTCGTGCGCGCGGACGGCGTCGTCAAGCTGCTCGACTTCGGGATCGCCAAGCTGCTCGCGCCGGACGACGCGCCCGGCGCGGCGAGCGCGCCCGCGGGCACGCCTGCCTGGGGTCCGACGAGCGGGATGTGGCTGATGACGCCGCGTTACGCTGCGCCCGAGCAGCGCCGGGGCGAGCCCGTCACGCCCGCGTCGGACGTCTTCGCGCTCGGCCTCGTGCTCGAAGAGCTGCTGACCGGCCGGCGTCCGCCGCGCTACGCGCTCGCGGTGGCCACGCTCGCCCAGGCCATCGGTGCGCCGACGGACCCGGACGCGTCCGCCGCCGTGGACGCCGCCGCGCGCCTGCGCAGCACGACCTCGCATCGCCTGCAGCGTGCGATCGCCGGGGACCTCGACGCGATCATCCGCCGCGCGACGGCCGACGATCCCGCAGGGCGATACGCCGACGCGGGGCAACTCGCCGACGACCTGCGCCTGTATCTCGCCGACCGCCCGGTCCGCGCACGGCCGCACACGGTGCGGTACCGCGCGGCCAAGCTCGTCCACCGGATCGCGGCGTACCTGGCGCGCTGGCGTCGTTAGGCGCTACTTCCGCCCGGCCAACAGCGCGCGCACCTCGGGCAGCCAGTTGGCGACGAGGACGGCGTCGGGCGCGCGCGCGGCCCCGCCGAGCATCACGAAGTGCCGGCCGTCCGCGGCGACGGCGTAGTTGGCGTGCGGCATGCTGCCGTCGAACGTGTCCCGGAAGAGCGGCGTGCGGTCCGCCACGACGAAACTCGGCGCGGCGCCGGCCCCGCGGGCGACCGACGCGGCCACGAACTGCCCCGCGGCCCGGTAGAAGAGGCGGCGCCCTCCCGGTCCCCACAGCGGCTCGACGCCGCCGCCGTCCGACACGCGCACCGCGGCGCCCGGTCCGGGGAACGGTCGCACGTACACCTCGTCCCGACCGGATTCTGTCGAGACGTAGGCGAGCCAGCGACCATCCGGGGAGATCGCGGGCATGTAGAAGTCGTGCGGCCCGGTGAGCACCGGGCGTACGGTGTGCGCCGCCGAGTCCCCGTCGAGCGCCGTCGACCAGATGCTCCAGACGTCGCGAATCTTGCGCATGAAGACGAGTGTTCGGCCGTCCGGCGTGACCGTCGCGTCGAACCCGGACACGTCACCGAGCTGCCTGGCCGGGGCACTGCCGTCGGCGGCCTGCGACCAGAACGCGGCCTGGCCGCCATTCGTCGCGGTGAACACGATGTGCCGGCCATCGGGCGTCCACTCTGGTCCGTCGACGTTCATCCCTGAAGTCAGTCGGGTCGGGGTGCCCGAGGCGAGGTCGTAGGTCCAGATGTCGTACTGCCCGCCTGACCGCGGCACCTGCAGTGCGAGGCGGCGGCCATCGGGCGAGACGCGTGGGTGCATCGGCTGTCCGTGGACGTCGCCTGCCGCCGCGACGATCGGACGTCCCGCGCCGTGCGCGTCGACGAGCACGACGGCCTGCGACGCCGCACCGCGCGTGTAGAGCAGCGTGCCGTCCGCGGCGAGGGTGGCACGGTCGATGGTGCCGGTCACGTCGCGGAGCACGACGGTCGGCGCCCCGGTCACCCGGTACTGCGTCTGATCGAACGGCACCGCGACGATCGCGCTGCCGTCGGCGGTCACGTACAGCAGGTGGTCGTCGACCACGCCGAGGGCCGCGCGGCCGCTCACCCCGAGGCGGGTGTGGGCCGCAGGAGCGGCTCCTGGCGCCCCGAGGCTGACCACGGCGAGCTCGCTCGCGGCGCTGCTCGCCGCCCGTGGCAGCACGGTGAACACCACGCCACGGCCGTCCGGCAGGAGCCGCGGCGCGGCATGGGACTGCTCGCCGCGCGCGGTGTCGGGCGTCGTCAGCGGGCGCCGCACGGCAGCGGTCGTGTCGACCCGGGCCAGGCCGCCAAACGGCCCGCCGTCGACGATGATCGTGCCACCCGGCCCCCACACCCCTTCGGCCGATGGCGAGACGCCGGTCGTGAACACGCGCGCCGGCGCGGCGCCGTCGAGCGGAACGCGTTGGAGTTCGCCGTTGGCGGTCGTGAACGCGACCCACTGCCCGTCGGGCGACACGAAGGGATTGCGCGCGCCCTCGGTCCCGGCGAGTGGGCGTGGGCCGAGGTCGTCGAGCGCGCGCCCTTCGAGCTGCGCGCCCTCGCCGGCGCCGGCGAGGACGACGGTCCCACCGTCGGGCGTGAGCGTCGGTTCGCCGCCGGCGGCCACGTCGCCGGCCGGGCCGACGACGAAGCGCACCGGGCGCGGCGGCGTCGCGCTGCGGTCACGGCTCCATCGGTACGCAGCGGCCCCGGTCCCGAGGAGCGCCGCGGCGGCGAGGGCAAGGACGAGCGGGTCGCGCGCGCGAGCGCGCCTCGGGAGCACGGCGGGTGCGGCGGTCGCGGCCGGGCCGGTTCGCGTTCCGTTCGGCCCCGTGGTCGTGGCCGCGATCGGGACGTCGCCTGACGTTCGTGGCGCGCTCGCCTGGCCTAACGCGTCGGCAAACTCCTGCGTGCCGGCGTACCGATCCCCGGGCAGCTTCTCGAGCGCGCGGTAGACGACGGCATCCAGCTCCGGAGGCACCGTGGGGCGGCGCGTCGACGGCAGCACCGGGCTTTCGGTCATCACACGCGCGACGACGGCCTGCATCGTGGGGCCGGTAAAGGGCGGCTCGCCGACGAGCATCTCGTAGGTCACCGCACCGAGCGCGTAGACGTCGCTGCGCGCGGTGATCTGGCGGTCGCCCATGATCTGCTCGGGCGCCATGTACGGTGGGGTTCCGACCGCGAACCCGGTTTGCGTGAGGCGCTTCCCGCCGGCCTGCTCGAGGGCGAGCGCGATCCCGAAGTCGGCCACGAGCGCGTGGCCTTCCTGCAGCAGGATGTTTTCGGGCTTGATGTCGCGGTGCACGACGCCCTGACGGTGCGCGTAGGCGAGCGCCGCGCCGACCTCGCGCGCGATGCGGACGGCTTCGGCCACCGGGAGTGGGCCCTCGCGCTGGATCTGGGCGCGGAGGCTCGGGCCTTCGACGTACGGCATCACGTAGTACGGCCGACCGGCGAGCACGCCCGCATCCGGACCAAACACCCCGGAATCCAGCAGCGCGAGAATGTGTGGATGCTGCAGCCGCGCGGTGACCCGCACCTCGTGCACGAAGCGATCGGCACCGAGCATCGCGGTGAGCGCGCCGGCCAGCACCTTGACCGCGACGCGGCGATCGTGGCGCGCGTCGTTGGCGAGGTACACCGTGGCCATCCCGCCGCGGCCGATCTCGCCCTCGAGGACGTACCCGCCTGCCCGGACACCAGCGGGAGGTGACTCCGCATCGAGGGACGACAGCGGAAGGGCAGGCACATCGGTGCGCATGGCGCGGACTCCTGATCGATCGGCGGTGGCCGGTGGGGCAGCGGCCGGTGGCGCGGCCGGTGGGACGGTCGGCGGCGGACGCAAAGGTACCCGCGTGCCGAGCACCGTGCATTACCGGATGCCTAGCAGTCGCCCATCATCGCCGTCCGGCGCGCACGACCGTCGGCCACGGACCGGCGTGGCGCGCGGGCGCGGCGGACGTACGTTGTAGCCCATGGCCACTCTCGATCCCGTGCTCTGGACCAAGGGCACTCTCCTCACGCCGCAGCACCTGCAGGCGCAGGACCGGTACCTCGATGAGTTCGTCCACTTTCAACTCGGCGCACTCCGCTTCGCCCCCTGGGGGCTCGCGCGCCTAACGGTCGACCGCCAGGCGCTCGCCGGTGGAACGCTCGTGCTGACGGCGGCCGCCGGACGCTTCGCCGACGGGCTGCTTTTCGACGCGCCGCGGTCGGACCCGCTGCCGCCGCCCAGACCGCTCGACCTGGCGTGGGCGCAGGACCAGCGCACGCTCCTCGTGCAGCTCGCCGTCCCCGAGTACCGGCCGGGCACGCGCAACGTGAGCGGCACCGCGGCGGCGAACGGCGCGGCCGCGACGGCCCGCTGGCGCGCCGAGGAACGCCTCGCCCGCGACGAGACCACCGGGCTCGCGGAGCGGCCGATCCAGATCGCGCGCGCCAACCTGCGCCTCCTGCTCGAAGGAGAGCCGGTCGAGGGGTACACGACGTTGCCGGTGGTGCGCCTCACGCGGACGGCGACGGGCGAGGTGTCGCTCGACCCGACGTTCGTTCCACCGCTGCTCGACGCGGGCGCGAGCGAGGTGCTCACGGGGATGGCGCGCCGGCTCGTCGAGCGCGTATCGGCCAAGGCAACGTCGCTCTCGGGCGCGCGGCGGCAGCGCAACCGCGGACTGGCCGACTTCACGGTGACCGACGTGGCCAGCTTCTGGCTGCTCTACACGCTCAACACGCACCTCCCTGCCCTGCGGCACCTGGCCGAGGTGCGGGAGGGGCACCCCGTCGAGCTGTGGGAGGCGATGGTCGGGTTG
>DASWUT010000143.1:0-2255 GCA_036401455.1 Gemmatirosa sp.
AGCGGCGACGTGCTCGTCATCGGCGTCGACGGCGCGGCATACCTGCGGCGCGAGATGCGCGGCCGCGGCTGCGCGTCGCCGGCCGGCGACTTCGAGGCGGTGAGTCAGTACACGCAGCATCGCCTCGGCCTCGCGCGCTACACGCCGCCCGTGCTCGTCGGCGAAGCATCGGGCGCGGCGCTCGCCTACGCCACGCTCGCCGGGGCGCCCCGGGGGACGTTCCCGGGCGCGGTGGTGCTCGGGCTGCCGACGGCGTTCACGTCACCGAAGCCGTACTGCGGCACCTCGCGGCATCCGGCGTTAGGCGTCCGCCGCGGCGCCGGCTTCGCGCTCGTCCCGGACGCGACGCTCCGGCTGCCGCTGACGATTCTGCGCCCCGCCGCGGACGAGGCGGCCGGGGACGTCGAGCGGTTCGCGCGCGCGATCCCCGGTGCGGAGGTCGTCGCGGTGCCCGGCGGAGACGGCTTCGCGAGCGATGACTGGGCGTCGGCGTTCGCGCGCGCGCTCGCGCGCTGCCAACCAGCCGCCGCGCCAACCGCCGCGCCAACCATTGCGGCGGCCGGCGCAAACGTCGCCGACCTACCGCTCGTCCAGATCGCCCCGGCCGCGAACGCCGCCGGACCCGCGGACCTCGTCGCGGTCGTGCTCTCGGGCGACGGCGGCTGGGCGAGCATCGACCGTGAGGTCGGCGAGACGCTCGCCGCGGACGGGGTGCCCGTGGTCGGACTCAACACGCTGCAGTACTTCTGGACCCCCCGGAACCCGGACGGCGCGGCGGCGGACCTCGCGCGCATCGTCGCCCACGCGACCATGGCACCGCCGGGCGGCGGCACGCGGCCGCGCGTGGTGCTCGTCGGCTACTCGCGCGGCGCGGACGTGCTGCCGTTCATGGCGCGCCGCCTGCCGGCCGAGCTCCGCGCGCGCGTCGCCGGCGTCGCGCTACTCGGCCTCGAAGCGTCGATCGCCTTCGAGTTCCACGTCAGCGACTGGCTCGGCGGCTCGGCGCCCAACGAGCGCCCGACGCTCCCCGAAGTCGCGGCGCTGCGCGCGGCGCTTCCCGCGTCGGTGCCCATCCTCTGCGTGTACGGCACCGGCGAGGACGACAGCGCGTGCCCGGCCGCCGCGCGCGAGGGTGCGCGCGCCGTCGCGATGCCGGGCGGACACCACCTGGGCGGTGACTATCCCGCGCTCGCGCGACAGATCCTCGCCGCGCTGCACTGAGCGCGCGCCAGGATCGTGCGCATCGGGCGGCGGGGGATTCCTCGGCGCGCGTGGGTCGTCTAGGATAGTCCGTCCGCTCCGCGCCGCCCGCCGAACGCCCCCGCCCATGCCGTTCGCCCCCGTCCGCCGTTCGCTCGCGCCGCGCGCTCGCGCCGCCGCGGTCCTGCTCACTGCCGCTGTCGCCGTCGTCGTCGTTGGTGACGTCGCGTCCGCGCTTCCGGCGACGAGCGGTCACGCCGCGCGCGGTACCCGCCGCGCCCACGCCAAGGCTCGCGCACACGCGAAGGCGCACGCGCGCCTGCACGCGAAGCTTCACGCCCACCTCCACGCCGGGGCGCACGCGCGCCTTCGCGCGCACCACGCCGCGCTCGCGACGATGGCCGAGGCGGACGCGTCGGCCGACGGCGCATCGCTGCGCGGGTCGCACGAGGCCGTCGACCGCGCGTACGACGAGGCCGTGCGCGAGGGGCTGCCGTTCGTGCATTCGTACGGCGAGCTGGAGCACCGCGCGAGCGCCGGCGAGTACGTCGCGCTCGAACGCTCGACGGCGACGTACCGCCTCAAGGGCGTCGGCTCGCCGTACGTACGGCCGGCCACGCGTGATTTCGTCACGCGCTTCGCCGCGGACTACGCGCGCACCTGCGGCGAGCCGCTCACCGTGACCAGCGCGATGCGACCGACGACGGTCCACCTGCGCAATTCCGTGCAGAAGTCGGTGCACCCGACCGGCATGGCGGTCGACCTGCGCGCCTCGCGTACCGGCTGCCGGGACTGGATGCGCACCACCCTTCTCGGCCTCGAGCGTCAGGGCGTGATCGACGCGACGGAAGAGCACCACCCGGTGCACTTTCACGTCGTCGTGCTGCGCGATCGGTGATCCGCGCGCCGCGGGCGAGGCGCCCGTGGCCGGTCGAATCGCGGCGGCGTCAGGCCGCGGGAGCGGGCGCCGGCACCTCGCGGCCCGCGCCGGCGGCGCCCGCGAGCACGTGCGCCGGGCGCCGGCGCGGAAGCTCGCCGTACACGTGCCGCGCGTC
>DASWUT010000144.1:0-1900 GCA_036401455.1 Gemmatirosa sp.
CAGAGCGAGGAACGCGCGCGCACCGGGATCCCGTCGCTCAAGGTCGGCTTCAACCGCGTGTTCGGCTACTTCCTCGAAGTGACCAACGCGCACCGCCACCTCGTTCCCACCGACTACCAGCGCCGGCAGACGCTGGCCGGCGCGGAGCGCTACGTCACCCCAGCGCTCAAGGAGCACGAGGCGGCCGTGTTGGGCGCGGCCGAAACGGTCGAGGAGCGGGAGCGCGCGGTGTGCGATGCGCTGCGCGCGCGGGTGGGCACTGAGGTCGGCCCGCTGCAACGAACGGCGGCGCGGCTGGCCGAACTCGACGTGCTCGCCGCGCTCGCCGACGTCTCGGAGCGCGAGGGCTACGTGCGCCCCGAGGTCACCGACGGTTTCGACCTCGACGTGGTCGGCGGCCGCCACCCGGTCGTCGAGCGGATGATGCCGCGCGAGCGATTCATCCCCAACGACCTGCAGCTGACCGAGGACGCGCGCCTCGTCGTGCTTACCGGACCCAACATGGCCGGCAAGAGCACGGTGCTGCGACAGACCGGGCTCATCGTGCTGATGGCGCAGGTGGGGAGCTTCGTCCCTGCATCGCGCGCGACAATCGGCGTCGTCGACCGGCTGTTCACGCGCGTCGGGGCGAGCGACAACCTCGTGCGCGGCCAGAGCACGTTCATGGTCGAGATGACCGAGACGGCCGCGATCCTCGCCGCCGCGACGCGCCGCTCGCTCGTGCTGCTGGACGAGATCGGGCGCGGCACGAGCACCTACGACGGCGTGTCGATCGCGTGGAGCGTGAGCGAGCACCTGCACGACGCTGTCGGGTGCAAGACGGTGTTCGCGACGCACTACCACGAGCTCGTCGCGCTCGCCGACGACCTCGCCGCGGCGCGCAACATGACCGTGCTCGTGCGCGAGACCGAGGACCGCGTGCTCTTTCTGCACCGGCTCGTGCCGGGCGGCGCGGACCGGTCGTACGGGATCGAGGTGGGGCGGCTGGCGGGACTCCCCGCGCCGGTCATCGCGCGCGCCAAGGCGGTGCTCGCGACGCTCGAAGGCCGACGCCGCGAGCGGCGGGTATCAGCGGCGACGGCCCGCGCGACCCCGCCTGCCGACCAGCTCGGCCTGTTTGCCGCGGCGCCTGCCGCGCCACCGGCGCCACACCCGGTCGTCGACGCGCTGCGTGCGGTCGACCCGAACCATCTGACGCCGATGCAGGCGCTCGACCTCCTCGCCCGGCTCGCCGCGCAGGCCCAAGCCCTCCCCTCGTGACCCGTCCGATCGCCCTCGCGTTCACCGCCCTGCTCGCGATGTCCTGCCGCGGCAACGACACTGCCCCCGCCCCCGACAGCCTGAAGTCGGCGAGCACGGCGTCGGCTACCGGCGCGCCCAACTACGTCGCCACCGTCGTGCGCTCGTACCCGCACGATCCCGCGGCCTTCACCGAGGGGCTGTTCTTCAAGGACGGCAAGCTGTACGAGGGCACCGGGCTCGAAGGAAAGAGCGACATCCGCCGCGTCGATCTCGCGACCGGCAACGTCGAGATGCGACGCACGCTCGACCCGCAGTACTTCGGCGAGGGGATCGTCGCCTTCAACGGCGTGCTATACGAGCTGACCTACAAGAGCGGCAAGGCGTTCACCTACGACTTCGCCACCTTCAAGCCGCGCCCGCAGACGTTCACCTACCCCGGCGAGGGGTGGGGAATGACGACCGACGGCGAGTCGCTCATCATGAGCGACGGTACCGCGCGGCTGCGCTTCCTCGACCCCAAGACCTTTGCCGTGCGCCGCACGGTCGACGTGCACGACGGCGTGTCGCCGGTGTCGCAGGTCAACGAACTGGAATGGGTCAAGGGCGAGATCCTCGCCAACATTTGGCAGAGCGACCAGATCGTGCGCATCGACCCCAA
>DASWUT010000145.1:0-1997 GCA_036401455.1 Gemmatirosa sp.
CGCCTGCGTGAAGCCGTGGTACGGCGGCACCGGCATGCTGTTCCCGGACAACCCCCAGCACTGAAGGGAGCCGTCACTCACGACCGCGCACGTGTAGTGGTCGGCCGCGCTCACCTGCGTGAAACTGGTGCCGGTCGGCGACGTCGCGCCGCCGTTGAAGTCGAATCCGCCCCAGCAGGCGACGGACCCGTCGGCCCGCAGCGCGCACGCGTGCGTGTTCCCCGCGCTCACCTGCGCGAAGCCCGCACCCACGGGCGGGTTCGTGCGACCGGTACGCGAGGCCGGGTCGTCGCCCCAACAGGTAAGGGTGCCGTCACCCCGGACGGCGCACGTGTAGTTGGTGCCCGCACTGACGGAGCGGAAGCCGGTGCCGCTCGGCGGCGACGCCTGCCCGCCGCCGTTGGCCCCCCAGCACGCGATGCTGCCGTCGAGGCGGAGCGCACAGGCGTGCGCGGTCCCGACGCTGACCTGCGTGAAGGCGCTGTCACCCGGCGGCGATGCCTGCCCGGCGGCGTTGTTCCCCCAACAGGTGAGATTCCTCCCCCGCATGACCGCACACGCGGTGGACTGGCCGGCGCTCACCTGCTCGGCAGAGGCGGCGCTGATCGGCACCTTGAGCGCGCGCGGCGCGGCGCCCGCGACGGCGGGGCGGACGGCGGTGGTCGCGGTCTCGGTACAGGCCGCGACGAGCGCGACCCCGGCTATCGCGAGACCGACCTTGGCGAGCAGGCGCGTGGTGCCGCGTGCCACGGTTGGTACGGTCGGGTGAGCGGCCGGGCGACGCACGCGCGCAGCGAGCCAGCGGCCGAGGGTGCAGAACGGCATCGAGGGAAGACGGCGGGTGGGGCCCAGCGCGCGCCCACGTTGTGCGGGCACGCGGTTGCGGCAGTTGGACCCTACGCGAAACCGGACGCCCAGGGATCACGGCCCCCGCAATCGGCCCCGTCTACCAGGCGAGCAGATGCAGCCCGGGCACGTCCGCAAAGTCGTCGGCGTTGCGCGTCACGACCGTCGCGCGATGCACCAGCGCCTGCGCGGCGATCATTCGGTCGAGCAGCTTGCGCCGCGAGTAGCCCGCGTGCGCGACGATGGCGGCGTACGCGTCGGCCGCCGCCGCGTCGAAGGCGAGCGTCGGGATTGCGCCCAGCATCACGTCCAGCCGCGCCCGGCGCACCGCGGCATGCGCGGGCTCGCGGTGCACGCCGCCTTCCAGTTCGACCCGCGTGACGACGGAGAGGAGCGCCGCCCCGTCGAGCGCCGCAACACGTGCCGTCACCTCGGCGTCGCCGTCGCGCAGGTGGATCGCGACGTTCGTGTCGAGCACGTACGCCACGCGCTACAGCCGCGGCCGCTCGGGCAGTTCGTCGACGTCGCGCGCCTCGATCGCCGGGGGTGCGGGGAGCGCCTGCAGCCGGGCGATCATTTCGGGGATCGTCGTCGCGGCCGGGTAGACGGTCAGCACGTCGCCCGACCGCACCAGCAGCAGTTCGACGTCCTCACCGAACGCGACGTCCCTCGGCAGGCGAACGGCCTCGCTGTTCCCACTGCGAAATGTGCGGCTGCGTGCGACGGGCATCGGAGTTCTCCGCGGGCTGGCGCAGGTTGCGCTCGTGGTGAGCGGTCACGGATTCCCGCTCTCGCGGGGATGACGACGCGGTGCGTGCGGTCGCCCCCGCGGCAGCGGGGGGCCTGCACGCAAACGCGATCTACCGTGTGCTGTCCGGATATACCGGGATATACTCGCCGCGCCGCGGCCGGGCAATCGTAGCTCTGCCCACCTGCGCCGTGCGGGCCCTGGGCGGCAGCGGCCTGACGTCATGCGATCGACGTTGGGCCGCCACTCTCCCGCGCCGAGGACGGCCGAACGGGCCGGCCGCCGCTACGGCGTCACCGTGCCGCCGCCGAAGTCGTCGAACAGCGCGCCGTTCGCCGCGACGTCGACCAGCCCGATGTAGCCGCCCTGGCCCGCGAAGGACGCCTGGTCGGCCGCATTGAGC
>DASWUT010000146.1:0-7861 GCA_036401455.1 Gemmatirosa sp.
GCCCGCCGCGCCCGCCGCGCCCGCGGAGCCGACCGAGGTCCGCCTCGTCGGCGTCGACGCCCAGGTCGTCAGTCCGGCGTGGGAGCTCGAGCTGTTAGTCACCGGCATCGTGCTCGTCGGCCTGTTCCAGATCCCGCCGTGGCTGCAGAGCCAGTGGCTCCACTGGGAGCCGCACCTGACACTCGTCGGCACCGTCGCGGCTCGAGGGCTCGTGCAGACGCTCGTCGCGGCGCTGTACGCGCTCATCATCTGCTTCGTCGTCGCGCTCGCGCTCCGCGGCTACTGGGTCGCGCTCGTCGGCGTAAACGCCGTGTTCCCGCACGGCGTGCGCTGGGAGAAGCAGCGCGAGTACGGCCGCATCCAGGCCGAAATCATGCGCCCGCGCGTCCGCCCGCTCCCGGCGTTCATCGGCCGGGTCAACGACGCGGCAAGCTTGGTGTACGCGACCGGCTTCCTGCTGGCCGCGGTCGCCGTCGTGAGCCTGGCGTTCGTCGCCGCGAGCGTCGCCGTGCTGAGCCTGCTCACGGCCGTGCTTCCGCTCGCGGCCGCGCTGGTCGTCTTCGGCGTCGTCGGCGCCGCGGCCACGCTCGCCGTGGCGGGCGCAGGCCTTGTCGACATGCGCGGCGGCGACCGGCTCGTCGCGGGCGGGCGGAGCGAGCGCTTCATCCGCGCCGTCCTGCGCGTCAACGGCGCGCTCACGCCCGACGTCGTGCGCTCGCTCGGCGCGGTGCTGACGAGCAATGTCAGCAAGCGCGTCGCGTACGCCGCCGTGGCCCTCGGATTCGGCGGCGCGTACGCGGCGACGTTCGCCTCGCTGCGCGACGGCGGCGCGCTCCCGGGGTCGTCCAACTACAGCTACTTCGCCGAGGGACGGCGCGCCGCGGTGGTCACCGCGGACTACTACGAGTCGCTGCGCGGCGACCCCGCGCCGATGGGCGTCCCGAGCATCCAGAGCGACGTCGTGACCGATCCGTACGTCCGCCTCTTCGTCCCGTACCGGCCGATCCAACACAACCCGGCCATGCGACGGGCGTGTCCGACGCTGCAGCCGCTCGACGACGACGACGACGGCGCGCGCGGGACCGCCGCGGACCTCGCCGTGCTCGCGTGCGCGGCCAAGCTGCATGCGGTCGCGCTCGACGGCCGGCCGGTCGCGGCGCCCTTCCGCTTCTTCTCGAATCCTCGCACCGAGCGGCGCGGCTTCCTGATGCTCATCCCCGCCGCGAACCTCGCCGCCGGCGAGCACGTTCTCACGCTCCGGCCCGCCCGCCGCGAGCCCGCCCCGGGCGACACCGCGCCCGTGCGGATCCCGTTCTGGCGGTAGCCCCCGCGGCCGCCCGCTAGGCCGCCCGTTAGGCCGCCGCCGCTGGCCGCTGCGCCACCGAGACGCCGTGCGCCTCGGCGATCCCGATCACCTCGTCGGCGCTGAGCACGTCGCGCGCGACGAGCGCATCGGCGACGGCTTCGACGGCGGCGCGGTGCTCGCGAACGAGCGATTCGGCGCGTTCGGCCTGCGCGCGAATCAGACCGCGCGTCGCGACGTCGATCTGCCCGAGCAGCTGCGACGACGGCGCGCCGCCGTTGGCCGCGGCGTCCGCACTCACGAGGCCGACCTCGTCGCTCATTCCGTAGTCCGCGACCATGCGGCGCGCGACGTTGGTCGCCTGCACCAGATCGCCGCCCGCGCCTGACGTGATTTCGTCCGGCCCGGCGAACACGAGCTCCGCCGCGCGCCCGCCGAGCGTCTTCGCGAGCACGCCGAGCAGGTAGCGGCGCGTGTGCAGGTGACGGTCCGAGTCGGGCGCGAAGTGCGCCGCGCCCATCGTGCGGCCACGTGGTTCGATCGTCACCTTGTGCAGCCGGTCCTCGGGGCAGGCGATCAGCCCGACGACGGCGTGCCCGGCCTCGTGCAGCGCGATCATTCGCCGTTCGTCGTCGCGCACCACGACGCCCGCGCGCACGCGGCCGAGGAGGATCTTGTCGCGCGCCTGCTCGATGTGCGCCGCGGTGATGAGCGACGCGTCGTCCTGCACCGCGACGATCGCGGCCTCGTTCAGCAGGTTCGCCAGTTCGGCGCCCGAGTGCCCGACCGTCAGCTGCGCGAGCCGGGCGAGGTCGACGTCCGGCGCCAACTTCGCCGTGCGGGCGTGGATCATCAGGATTTCGAGCCGGTCCGACGCGCTCGGCAGCCCGACCTCGACCACGCGGTCGAAGCGGCCCGGGCGGCGCACGGCCGGATCGAGCATGTCCTCGCGGTTGGTCGCGGCCATCCACACCACGCCCTCGCTGCCCGCCATGCCGTCCATCTCGACGAGGAGCTGGTTCAGCGTCACCTCCTCCTCGCCCGACCGGTTGGGGCGCCCACGGCGGCCACCGAGCGAGTCGAACTCGTCGATGAAGACGATGCACGGCGCCTGCTCGCGCGCCTGCTTCGCGAGCTGACGGACGCGCTTCGAGCCGACACCGACGTACATCTCGTTGAAGTCCGAGCCGGCGGCCTGAAGGACCGGCACACCCGCCTCGCCGGCGATCGCGCGCGCGAGTAGCGTCTTGCCGGTCCCCGGCGGGCCGACGAGGAGCAGCCCCTTGGGACATTTCGCGCCCATCGCGCGGAACCGGTCCGGCGCCTTGAGGTAGGCGACCACGTCGCGCACGTCCGCCCGCGCCTCCTGCGCCCCGCCGACGTCGGCGAGGGTGAGCTGCCGGGTCGTCGGCGTCGCCGTGAAGCGGCGCGCCGCCGTGCCGCCGCGCTGCCGCACGAGCGTGAAGCCGACGACGGTGACGAGGAGCAGCAGCCCGCCGACCTGCACGACCTGCTCGCCGGTCATCGGGTCCGCGTCCGCCACGCGCACGCGAGCTCCGCTGCGCGCCCAGCGGTCCAACACGTCGACCGTGAGCGCGTGCGCGGGGACGGCCGACGTGACGCTCGTGGTGACCTGCAGGTGCACGAGCTCGCGCTGCCGCAGCTGCGCGATCACGTGCGTGCCGGCCGCGTCGACCATCACGTCACCGATCTGCCCCGCATCGATCAGCGCGGCCAGCTCGGAATAGGCGACCGGCGCCGGCGGCGAGCCCGCGACGCGCACGGCGCGCCAGCTCACGACGGTGATGGCGCAGAGCGCGAGCAGGAGCGCGAGGAGCCCGTACCGTACCGGCCCCCCGCTCCGGGTCAGCAGGTCGAGGCGGGTGCGCGTGCGCCAGTTCCGGCGTTCGCGCGCGCCGTCACGAGTCGACGACGCGGCGACGCCGGTCGGAATGTCGGCGGGCTGGCAGCCGGCCGTGTCGGGCGAGGAAGGCGAGGCGGAGGGCATGAGGCGAGGCGGGACACGTTCCACGTCGCGCGACGGCGACACGATCCCCCGCGGGACGATGCATGGCTCGGGGCTGTCACGTCCGGACGTGACAGCCCCGCCGCAGGGTCGACGTTCGTCCTACGCCCGCGGCGCGCGCGGGTTCCGACGCGCCGCCGGCACGCCGGCGAGCAACGACACTGCTACGCCGCGGCGACGATCTGCTGCAGGAGCGCGACGATCTCGGCGAGGGTACTCCGGCCGCGGTCGCGCGCGTACCACGTGCGCACCTCCTTGTACCGGTCCTCCTTTTCGAGCGCCTGCCCGGGACCCAGCACCCATTCCTGAAGCGCGGTCGGGCGCGGACCCCACCAGCCGTGTTCCGCCCATGCGGCGTCGTACACGACAACGACGGGGATGGATCGCGCGGTTCCCGTGAGGTGCGCGTCCATGAGGTCCAGGTTCGCGTCGCGCGCGAGCACCCGCAGCTCGAGGTTGGGCGCGAGTTCGGCGAGGCGCGCCAGGTACGGCACCGAGTTGACGGCGTCGCCGCACCAGTCCTCCGAGAGGACGAGCAGGTGAAAGCGGCCGCCGAGCGCGGCGACGCGCGCCACGACCTCGTCGTCGACCTTTACGAGGCGCGCGACCGAGCGCCAGAGATCCGCGTTCTGGACCGCGGTCGGAAGGAACGCCTCGAACGTCGGGGCGGCGTCGAATCGTGCGCGGAGCGCCGCGGCGTCGGACGCGGGGATCGGCGCGGCGTGGACGTGCGTCGTCGGGGTGGTGAGAGCCATGCGCGCAAGTTAGTTCCCCCCGGTCCGCTGCCCACGATCCGGCCGCCGCGCGCCGCCGCGCGCCGCCGCGCCCGTCCTCTCGCCCCGCTCCGTATGCCCGCGCTTCCTCCGGGAGTCCATCTGCGTCCCCCAGCGTCGGGCGAACCGCCCGTCGACGCGGGCCGCGTACTCACCTCCGAGGCGCTCGCCTTCGTCGCCGATCTCGAGCGCCGGTTCGGCGCGCGCCGGCACGCCGTGCTTGCCGCGCGCCGCAACCGCCAGGCGAGCCTCGCGGCGGGGGAACCCCTCGGGTTCTCGGCCGACGGCGCCGAGGTGCGGGCGGGCGAGTGGCGCGTCGCGCCCGCGCCGCGCGACCTGGAGCGTCGCCGCGTCGAGATCACCGGCCCGGTCGATCGGAAGATGATGATCAACGCGCTCAACTCCGGCGCCGACTGCTTCATGGCCGACCTTGAGGACGCCACCAGCCCCACGTGGCGCAACGTCATCGACGGCCAGGCGAACCTCATCGACGCGGTGCGCCGCACGCTCACGCTGGATCAGGGCGGAAAGCGATACGCGCTGCACGACACGACCGCCACGCTCATCGTGCGCCCGCGCGGCTGGCACCTCGACGAGCGACATCTCCTCGTCGACGGCCGGCCCGTGTCGGGATCGCTGTTCGACGCTGGACTGTTCCTGTTCCACAACGCGGCGGAGACCGTCGCCCGCGGCACCGGGCCGTACTTCTACCTGCCCAAGCTCGAGGCGCGCGAGGAGGCGCGCCTCTGGAACGACGTCTTCACGTACGCGCAGCAGATGCTCGGTGTGCCGCATGGCACCGTGCGCGCGACGGTGCTCGTCGAGACGATCCTCGCCGCGTTCGCGATGGACGAGATCCTGTACGACCTGCGCGATCACGCGGCGGGGCTCAACGCGGGTCGCTGGGATTACATCTTCTCCGCGATCAAGAAGTTAGGCACCCTGGCCGGCGCGCCCGTCCTGCCCGACCGGGCGCAGGTCACGATGACCGTGCCGTTCATGCGCGCCTACACCGAGCTCCTCGTCCGCACGTGCCACCGGCGCGGCGCGCACGCGATCGGTGGGATGGCGGCGTTCATCCCCAACCGTCGCGACCCCGCGGTCACCGAGTCCGCGGTCGCGCGCGTGCGCGAGGACAAGCTGCGCGAGGCGGGTGACGGCTTCGACGGCACGTGGGTCGCGCATCCGGACCTCGTTCCGGTCGCGATGGACGTGTTCGCCGCGCAACTCGGTGACCGTCCCAATCAGAAGGATCGTCTGCGCGATGACGTCGTGCCCGACGCGGGCGCGATCGCCGACCTGCGGGTTCCCGGCGGAACGGTCACCGACGCTGGGGTGCGCCTCAACGTGAACGTCGCACTGCAGTACCTCGAAGCGTGGCTCCGCGGCGCCGGCGCGGTCGCGATTCACAATCTGATGGAGGACGCAGCGACCGCGGAGATTTCGCGCGCGCAGCTGTGGCAGTGGGTCCATCGCGGCGTCACGACGGCCGACGGCACCGCGATCACGGCCGAGTACTACCGCGCGGTGCGCTCATCCGAGCTCGACGCGGTCGAGGCGGAGCGGGCGACCACCGCGCACCGGCTGCGCGATGCCGCGGCACTCCTCGACCGCCTCGTGCTGGGCGAGACGTTCGAGGAGTTCCTCACGTTAGGCGCGTACGCGCTGCTCGACGGCGAGGACGACGCCGCGGTCCCGGGCGAACAGCCCGACCCCGAGCCACCACACGGCGATCCGTTGCGGGGTCACGGGACGAACACCGCGCTGACGTAAGCGCGCGCGTGGTCGCGGAGCGGGCCGTCGAAGATCTCGGCCACGCCCGCGAGCAGACGCGACTGCGGCGCGCGAGCAAACGGCAGGAACGGCGTCGCGGTGCGCGCCTCGACCCCGGCCACGCGTGTCCATCCGCCGAGTCGTTCACCTGCGGAGAGCGCAGCCACGTAGGGCGCGATCGACGCGCCCGTCACGGCGAGCCGCGTCACGGCCGCCGTCCGGCCGGCACGGTACGCGGTCGGCAGGGCGGGGAAGACGAGGCGCTGCGAAAGCACGCCCGGGTCGAACAGCCCGGGCGCGACGCCGCCGATCGCGGGCCGCTCATACGCCGGCGCGGCGTCATCCGCCGCCGCGTACGTTCCGTCGACGCGCAGTCCGTACTGCGGGCCGTACGTGCCAAGGCTGGCGTTCACCGCGCCGCGCCGCCAGTCGGCGCCCGCCGTGCGCCCGGTGGCGAGCTGGCCTCCGATCAGTCCGTACGTGCCCCGCTGACCGCCGGCGACGCCCACGCTGAGCGACCCCTCGGCCATCGCGAGCCGCCGCGCGCCGACCGCGTCGACGCCTAACGTCGACCCGTTGTCCTCGTGCAGGCGACTCGCGACGAGTCCGACACGGCCGTTCACCCGCACGTCCGGCATCCGACCGTTGCCAGGGCCGGCCACGAGCCAGCGCTCGGCGCTCGTGAACAGCGCCGCCCCGCCGAGCCGCGTGCGCACGGCGGATGAAGAATCCGCCGGCGCGCTCCCGGCCAGCCGCGTGCGATCGTCGAGCGCCTGCGTCGCGGAGAAGAGCTCGCCGGTGATCGTGGCCGGCAGCCCGCGCCAGGCGGCGCGCAGCGACACGCCGTGCCACGGCCGCGGCTCGCTCGCGACGCCCTGTAACAGCCACGTGAGACGTCCGGCCGGATCGACGCTCGCGAGCTGCAGCCCGGCCGCGAGTCCGTCCGGTGTCACGGAACCGAGCGGAAGCGCGACGTAGTGGCGTGGTCCGGCGCCGTAGCCGTGCGCCCGCAGCGCCGTGACGGGGAACGTGTCGACGGGCACCGGCGGGAGTGCCGCCACCGCGGCACGCACCGGGTCGACCGGCGAACGGGGAAGCAGCGCAGGCGGCGGCGTGAGGTCGACGACATCGCCCTGCACCGGCGTGCTGTCCGGCGCTACGCGACGGAGATCGAGTCCGTGCGGGGTCAGATCGAGGAAGTACACGCCACGCTCGGCCGCGCTCGGCGCCGGCGCGAACGCCGCGCCGGTCACCCGCGTCAGCGCACGCTCGACAGCGCCGGCAGGCGCATCGAGCGCGAGGCGCACGACGTTCGGCACGCCGCCCCGTTCGCTCGTGTAGACGAGCGACCCGCCGTCCGGCGAGAAGACCGCGTCATACCGCTCGGCGCCGTCGTCTGGCGTCGCGTACGTGTACGCGCCCGTCGCCGGATCGACGAGCGCGAGCCGCCACCGCCCACCGTCCTGGACCGGGCTCACGAGGCGCCGCCCGTCCGTCGACCACCGTGGCCTCGTCCAGGTGCGGGTGTACGTCCCGGCGGCGATCGTCCGCACGGCGCCGCTCGCCAGATCGACGCTGACGAGGTCGCACCGACCGTCCTCGCACCGGATAGCCGCCGCGGTGCGGCCATCGGGCGAGGGGTCGGCATCGCGCACCGCGCCTCCGCGGGTCACGCGGCGAAGCGCGCCGGTCCGTGTGTCCCAGACGAACAGGTCGGGGCGAAGCACGTCGTCGGCCGTCAGCTCGGACCGCGAGACGAGCATGCGACGGCCATCGGCGAACCAGCGTGGGTCGTGGTGGCCGCGCCCGTTGACCGCGACGAGCGTCGCGACCGGCGTCCGGGGGAGCGGGTAGGCGCGCACAGCCGCAACGTCCTCCGGATCGCGTTTGAGGATGCGCCGCTGCGTGCGCGCGTACGCCGAGTCCGCCGCCGTGTCGCGCGCCGCGTCGGGCCCGGCGCGCCAGACGACGACACGAGACGGACCC
>DASWUT010000147.1:0-8743 GCA_036401455.1 Gemmatirosa sp.
GCGGGGGTTGCCGGGGGTTCGGGGGCGGGTGATCTTGGGACGTCGCCGGCGGGCTCCGTCGGGTGCGGCACCGTAGCCAAGTGGTAAGGCAGAGGTCTGCAAAACCTCCATTCGTCGGTTCGATTCCGACCGGTGCCTCTGGAAATCGAGGTGTGGTGATGCGCTGAGCGGGGGGCGTGTGGCGGGCTCCTGCAATGCTCGCCGCCGTTTTCCTGTATCCAAGGAAGACCGCGGGTGAACGATCGATCCGCGGCGACTGTCTCGTCGCGCGGCTGCTCAACGTGGCCGGCGTTCTTCCGCCCCGCCCCCGTGCCCCGCCACACCCTGGCGCACTGCTCGCCGCGCCACGCGTCACCCTCGCGCTTCTCCGTCCGGCTCGTCGGCACGGCGGTGCGCGTATGCCTCGCGCTTGCGACTGCCGCGCTCGCCGGTGCCGCGCTGGCCGCGTGCGCCCCCGCCGCAGCGCACCAGGCGCCGGCGCCTGCCGCCGCCGATTCTGCGTTGGCACGCGCCGCAGCCGCCGAGCGTGCGATCGACGCGCCGGCACGCCGGCTGCCGGCGGGCGGCACCCTCGCCGTTCTGCCGTTCGCCGTCGCGCCACGGGATACCGCGTTCGCACCGCTCGGGTACGCGCTGGCCGATCTGCTCACCACCGACCTCGCCCGTTCGCCTCGCGTCGCGCTTGTCGAGCGCGCGCGCCTCGGGGAAGTGCTGCGCGAACTCGCGCTCACGACGACCGGGCGGGTCGACTCGCTCACCGGCCCACGCGCGGGGCGGCTGATGCAGGCGCGACGGCTCGTGGTCGGCTCGCTCGGTGCGACGGGCGACCGCGCGCCCGACCTCGCGACGGGCGCGGGCACGCTGCGTCTCGGGGCGCGCCTGGCCGACGTCGCGAGTGGGACCGTGGTCGAGGCGGTCGACGCGCGCGCGCCGCTCGCCGACGTGCTCGCGGCGGAAAAGGCGCTCGCCTTTCGCGTCTTCGAGGCGCTCGGGGTGGTGCTGACGCCAGGGGAGCGCGCCGACGTCGAGCAGCGGCCGACATCGAACATCGCCGCCCTGCTGGCCTACGGGCGCGGCGTGCGCGAGGAGTACGACGGCAACTTCCGCGGCGCGGTCGACCAGTACCGGCGCGCCCTGCGGTTGGACCCGCACCTTCGCGCCGCGGCCAACCGCGCGGCAGTCGCTCGGACGTTGAGTGAGACGGGAACGCTCACCCCGATCCTCGTGCCGGGGCTGCGCGCGGTCGACGGCGCGGTCGCGAGCGCGATCGACCGTCTCAACCGGCCGCTCGACCCGATCTCGTCGCTCACGCGGCCCAACACCGTCACCGATCCGGCCTTCCCGGTCACGACGTCGACGGTCGTCATCGTGGTGACCCAGCCATGAGCGGGCGCGCTTCGCATGCGGGTTGCGTCGCGACGGAACGCGGGCGACGGGCCGTCGTCGGCCGGGCAGCGCTCGGCGCTGCCCTCATCGGCGTCGCCGCGCGTCCGGGCGCGGCCGGCGCGCAGGACCGGTTGCTCGACCTCCGCGCGGCGGGGACCGGAGTCGAAGCCGAAGGCGTGTCGTTCGGAGCGGGCGCGTGGCAGGCGCCGCTCCCGGGACAGGACTCGGTGCGCATCCGCTCCGCATCGCAGCTGACGATTCCGCTCACCGCGGCCGTTCCCATCGGGCGCTTCGTAACCGTCGACGCCACGACACTCTATGCGACGTCCACGGTTCGGTACGACCGCGCGGACGCGTCCGGCGTGCTCCACCAGGCACACGCCTCGATGTCCGGACTGAGCGACGTCCGCGTGCGGCTCACCGCGCGCCTCTTCGACGAGCGACTCGTGGTCACCGCCGGCGCCAACGCGCCGACGGGGCGCACCTCGCTCGACTCCGCGCAGCTGCTGACCGCGCGCGTGCTCGCCGCGCCGGCGGTCGGCTTCGGCGCGCCGCCGATCGGGGCAGGGCCGAGTGGAACGCTTGGGGTGCTGACGGCACAGCGCGTCGGGATGTGGGCCGTCGCCGCGGGCGTGAGCTATGAGCACCGCGGATCGTACGCTCCCGTGACGGCGCTGATCGCCGGGCTCAGCTCACTCGATTTCACGCCGGGGGACGTGATGCACGTCTCGGTCGCGGGGGACGGGCTCCTGGGCCGTGGACGGCTCAGCATGACGCTCGCGACCGACTTCTTCCGGCGCGACCGACTGCGCGGCGGCGTGCTCGGCGTCGGCGTCTCATCGACCGAGCCGAGCGCGCCCCAGCCCTCGGCCGTCGAGACGGTCGCGACCGTCGCGACGGTGCAGCTCGGCCCGGTAGTGTCCGCCGACGTGCAGTACCACGCACCCGTGCCCGCAGTGCGGGATCTCGTGTTCTACACGGGCGTGCAGTACCGGGCGCCCTACGCGCGGGACGGGGTGCGGCTCACGAACACCAACACCGCCTACCTCAACGGCGGCGTCCGCACGCTCGTCCCGCTCGCGCCAGGGCGCGATGCGTTCATCGACGGCGGCGTGCGGTTCTCGTCGGGGATCGCGACCGGGGGCGGCCTGACCACGGCACGGTACACGGCCGGCGCCGTTACCGCCGGTGTGTCGCAGCGCGTACGCCGGCTCGTGGCGCAGCCATACCTCCGGGCGCAGGTCGGACGCGTGATCGGGCGCGGCCTCGACGCCCAGCACGACGCGTCGTTCGGCGGCGGTGCCGCCGGGTTGGCGCTCCTGACCCGGTTCTGACCGTGCCACGCTTTCGCCGACTCGCGGCCCTCGGGGCCGCCCTCCTTGCGACCGCGTTCGCGTCCGGGTGCGCGGGTCGCGGTGACGCGACGGCGCCGGACGGGCGCCCCGTCACGGCGCGCGTGGCCGTCGCGGCCAGCATCGGACCGGTCGCCCAGAAAGTGGGCGACTCGACGACCCTCGAAATCGCGGTCGCGTACCTGCACGCGGCCGGCGACTCGGTGCCGCTCAGCGTTCAGCGCTTCACGCTCACGGGCAGCGGCACGGAGCAGCTGCCCGTCACGGTGAACCTCGTGCCCTGCCTCATCGACCCGGCGCGCCAGGACGCCGCGCTCGGCACGGGCACCAATGGGGTGTGCGTGCTGCGCCTCGACTTCACGCTCCGGCAGGGCGCGACGGTGCTCGACCATGAGACCGTGGTCCCGGTGCTCGCGCGTCCGGGGCAGACGGCCACGGTCGCGCACCCGGTCGCGCTCTACACGGTGCACAGCGTCTCGATCGGCCCGGCGCCGTCGGCGCCCGGTACGCCGCTGCGGCTCGTCGTCGGCCAGTCGCTCTCGCTCACCGCCACCGCGTTGGACGCGGCGGGGCAGCCGGTCACGTCGCGCACGCCGCAGTGGTCGAGCACCAACCCGACGGTCGCGACGGTCGACAGCGTGAGCGGCGTGGTCACGCCGCGCGGGCCCGGCCAGACGACGATCACCGCGGTCGTCGGTGGCCGCAGCGCGGTGATCGTCGTCGCCGTCGTGCCCGCGCCGGCCTCGATCACGGTCACCGCGGCGGGCGGCGCCGGGGCCGGTACGGTCACGTCGCAGCCGGCCGGGATCGCCTGTCAGGTCGCGGCCGGCCAGACGAGCGGCACCTGCGCGTTCACCTTCCCGGGCGACGCCGCGGTGACGCTGACCGCGACGCCCGCGGCAGGCGCATCGTTCGCCGCGTGGGGTGGTGACTGCGCGACCGCGGGCGGACTGCTCACCTGCACGCTCACGCCGTCGGTGTCGCGCACGGTGGCCGTGACGTTCGTCGCGTTCCGTAGCCTCGGCGTCACCCTCACGGGGAACGGCGACGGCACCGTGACGTCCCAGCCCGCGGGGATCGCGTGCTCGATCGCGGCGGCGCCGATCGGCAGCACCGCTACGGGAACGACGAGCGGAACCTGCACGGCGCCGTATCTCGACGGAACTTCGGTGACGCTGACGGCGGCGCCGGGTGCTACGAGCAGCTTCGCGGGGTGGAGCGGGGCGTGCTCGGGCGCCGCGCTCACCTGCACGGTCACGCTCTCGGGCGCGGCGAGCGCAGGCGCGGTGTTCACCCGGCTGCCGGTCCGGCTCGTCGTTCAGCCCGCGGCGGGCAACGCCGGGGCGGGCGTGGTCTCGACCGTCGACCAGACCTTCGCCTGCGCGATCGGCGGCCAGACGACCAACGGCAGCTGCGGGGCGAGCGTCCCGGTCGGGACGTCGGTGACGCTGCAGGCCGCCGCGACCCAGGGACAGATCTTCCTCGGGTGGGGCGGCGCCTGCGCGAGCGCCGGCGCGGCGGCCACCTGCACCCTCACGGTCAACGGTGCGACGACCGTCACGGCGGCGTTCGCGCCGCCGCAGACGCTGACGCTCACGCTCGTCGGGGCTGGCGGCAGCGGCGGACGCGTCACCGGTGTGGCCTCGCCGTGCGTGCTCGCGGGCGGCGCCGCAACCGTCGTCTGCACGCCGTCGGTGCGGTTCGGCAGCACCGTGACGCTGGTCGCGGCCGCGGACTCGGCAAGCACGTTCGCGGGCTGGGGCGGTAACTGCGCAGGGAGCGGAACGGCATCCAGCTGCACCGTCACGCTCACCCAGGCACGCACGGTGACCGCCGCGTTCCAGCGGCGCACGGCGGTGGTCACGCTTGCCCTCAGCGGCTCGGCGGCCGGCAGCGTGCTGCAGCACGGCGTGGCCGTGTGCACGCTGCCGAGCGGCGGCGGGTCGACGCGGTGTGCGCTGACCCTGCCGGTCGATGCGGCGGTCGCCTTCAGCGCGCAGCCGAGCGGCGGCGCGCAGTTCCAGGGGTGGGGAGGGCCGTGCAGCGGAACGGGTAGCTGCTCGTTCACGGTCACCGGGAGCACGACACTCGGCGCCACGTTCGTCCGGAACCCGGTCAGCGTCACGGTCGGGGCGGACCCGCAGGGCACGGGCAGCGGCACGGTCACGAGCAGCCCGGCTGGCGTCAGCTGCACGATCGCGGGCACGACGACCGCGGGCGCGTGCTCGACCACCGTCGCGGCGGGGTCGCGCGTGATGCTCACGGCGGCGGCGGCGACCGGCAATGGATTTGCCGCGTGGGGCGGGGCGTGCGCGGGGCAGACCGGACCGCTCTGCACGCTCGCGTCCGTGACGTCGGGGACGAACGTGACGGCGCGCTTCGCCCCGGCGACGACGACGCTGACCATCGTGCCGACGGGTACGTCGGGTGGCCTGTTGAGCACGCCGCCGACCCAGCCGCCGGGCGGCAACGTGAGCTGCCGGCTCACCGTGGCGAACGGGTCGACGACGACTGGGCGCTGTGTGGAGACGTTCCCGATCGGCGCGACGACGACGATCAGCGCCACGCCCGACTCCAACAGCGTCCTCACGGCATGGAAGGGCGACTGCGCCAACACGCCGGTCACGTCGTCGACCTGCACGGTCGCGATGTCGCAGGCCCGGACCGTCGGTGCGGTGTTCGGCGGGCGGACGTTCGCGCTCCACGTCGCGCTCGGCGGGTCGGGCGCGGGACGCGTGAGCCGCGGCGGCTCCACGGCGTGCTCGCTCGCCGCGGGCCAGGGGGCGACGACGTGCACGCTCCAGGTGCCGGCGTACGCGGCGGTGGCGCTGACGGAGGCGGCGGCGCAGGGCTCGACCTTCGCGGCGTGGGGCGGCGCGTGCGCGGCCGCGGGCGGCAACGCCAGCTGCAGCTACACCGCGACCCGCGACACGACGGTCAGCGCGCGGTTCGCGCCAGCATCGGCCACGCTCACGATCGCGGCCGACCCGGCGAGCACGGGCCAGGGTAGCGCGTTCACCACGGACGGGCACCTGAGCTGCCAGATCGCCGGCACGTCGGCTTCGGGCGCGTGCAGTTACTCGTATACGGCCCCTCCGGCGTCGGTCGTCCTGCGCGCGACCCACGACGCGTTCAACCAGTTCGTCGGCTGGTCGGGCGTGACGTGCGCCGAGGGGAACGGGTCGGCCACGTGCTCGGTCGCGCTCGCGACGTCGGCGACCGCACGGGCCAACTTCCGAACGCTTCCGACCGTTTCGGTCACGCCGAGCGCGTCGGGCACGGGCAGCGGCACGCTGACCGTCACGAGCCCGGTCAGCTTCAGCTGCACGCTCGCGCCCGGTGGGACTTCGGGTGCCTGTCGGTTCACCGTGCCGCAGAACGCGTCGGTGACGCTGTCCGTGACGCCCGGCGCCAACACCGGCAGCTTCACCTACGGCGGCGCGTGCGCGGCGCAGACGGGGGCGGCGTGCACGTTCACGGCGAACGGCACCAACAACCCGACCGTGACCTACAGGCCGCGGCAGTACACGGTGAGCGTGGCGCCAGCAGCCGGCAACACGGGCGCGGGCACCGTGACGAGCGGGGGCACCCTCTCCTGCAGCATCACCGGATCGGCGGCAAGCGGGGGCGGGTGCGCCGTGCTGTACGACGCGGGCTCGACCGTCGCCCTGACGGCGACGGCGAACGCGAACAACACGTTCGCCGGCTGGAGCGGCGCGTGCGCCAACACCGCCGTCACCTCGACGACGTGCACCGTCGCCGTCGCGCAGGCGCTGACCGTCGGCGTCCGGTTCGCCGGGCCCTACAGCATCGGCGCCGCCGGACCGGGCGGCTCGGTGAACACCGGGGGTGGGGTGGTCACCGGGACCGGGAACCTCGACTGCGCCTTCGGCGTCGGCTCCAGGACGGCCGGAACGTGCGCGGCGAGCTACCGACCCAACACGGCGATCACGTACACGGCCACGCCCGATGCGAACTCGTGGTTCCAGGGATGGGTGGCACCGGCCAACTACTGCGTGGGGACGACGGCGTTCGCGTGCAGCTTCACGGCGACGACGTCGGGCGACGCCGTCGCGCGCTTCACTGCGGCATCGACGTTCCAGCTCAGCACGAAGTCCAACGAGGCCGCGCCGATCGTGACGGGCACGGTGACCGTGCAGACGACGGGCGTCCCCAACCAGACCGTCAACGCCGTCAACGCCACGGCGACCGCGGTTCGCTTCGGGCGGGGTAACACGGTCACGCTCACGGCCGCGCCGGCCAACGCGACGTACATCTTCGGCGGGTGGGGCGGCGCCTGCGCCGCCTACGCGACGAACCCGGTCTGCACACTCCCCAACTACACGGGCGCCGGGACCACGGTCACGGCGACATTCCTCGGCGGCGGCTGAGGCCTACCGCTGCGACGTCGCCGGCGCGGCGGGCGATTCGAGCATCGCGAGGCGCACCTTGGCCCGCTCGAATCCCGGGTCGGCGTCGAGCGCCTGCTTGTAGAGCGCGGCCGCGCCCGCCTTGTCGCCCCGGTCCTGCCGCTCGAGCGCCCGGCTCATGAACATCACGGCGCGGAACTGCTCGGGTGCCTTGGCGGCCGTCTGCTCGCTGATCGGCCGGACGTGGATCGCGACCGGCGGAAGCCGAAGTCCCGTGTTCACCTTGCGTCCCAGCTGATCGACGAGCGAGAGAAGCTGGTCGGCCTTGCCGGTGACCGATTCGACGTACTCGATCTGCGACGTCTCGGTGTTCACCGAGCGGAGGTCGATGCGCATCGTCTGGTGCGGGTCGATGACGAACGCGCCCATCAGCAGATGTTGCGCGCCCAACACTTTGCCGACGCGCACGGCCGTGGCCTGGTCGACGCGCCCCGACGTCGAGAGGTTCTGCTCCTCGAGTAGTGCCTGCAGCCGGTCGCGCTCGACGACGCGCACGCCCGGGTTCTGCGCGAGCGCGGTGATGAGCATCTCCGCCATCCCCTTGCTGAGCGGCTGGTAATCGGTGCCGCCGACGAGTGCGCTGTTGGTGAAGTAGAGAACGGCGAGCGTCGGCCGGCTCTCGGCCGCGGGCACCGCGGGGGGTGAGGACGCCGACGCGGGCTGCTGCGCGGCGACGGGGCGGACGGCGGTGGACGCTACGACGAACACGACGGCCGCGAGGCGGCGCGGAGAATGAGCGGCAAGCATGAAGCGGCAGGTTGGGGTGAGCGGGGGCGACATCCTGTAATACAGGAAAGCCCGCCGGCATTGGCGCGCCCGCCTCGCACGCGCCAGGTTCCGGCTCCACCTCTCCTCCGCGCCATGCCCAAAGTCTGCCCCGTCTGCGGCACGTCCTACCCGGACCAGAACGTCTTCTGCGCCAACGACGGCAGCGCGCTGCACGCGGCCGACCCGGACGGCGACCTGATCGGCTCGGTGATCGCCGACCGGTATCTGGTCACCGACCTGCTCGGCGAGGGCGGGATGGGGAAGGTGTACCTCGCGCGCCACGTCCGGCTGCCGCAGCAGGCCGCGATCAAGGTCCTCCGCCCCGAGCAGGCGCGCGACCCCGGCGCGGTGACGCGCTTCAACCGCGAAGCCGCGAACGCGAGCCGCATCGACCACGACCGTGTCGCCCGGGTGTACGACTACGGCGAGAGCGGCGACGGGGTGGTCTACCTGGCGATGGAGTACGTCGCGGGCCGAACACTCAAGGCGATCCTCATCGACGGCGGGCCGATGGAGCCGCGGCGCGCGGCGGGGATCGTGCAGCAGGTCGCCGACGCACTCGACGCCGCTCATCGCACCGGCGTGGTGCACCGCGACCTGAAGCCCGACAACGTGCTCGTTATCGAGGACGTGGGTGGCGACCGTGTGAAGGTCGTCGACTTCGGGATCGCGAAAGCGTTCGGCGCGGACGAGGGGGGCGGCGGGCTCACGCGGACGGGCTACGTGGTCGGCACTCCCGAGTTCATGTCCCCCGAGCAGCTGCTCGGCGCACCGCTCGACGCGCGCAGCGACGTGTACGCGCTCGCG
>DASWUT010000148.1:0-1865 GCA_036401455.1 Gemmatirosa sp.
CTCGTCCCGCCGCTCACGCTCGTGCTGCGCGCGCCGAGCGGGGTGGCGGCCGACGTGACGGGCCTTGATGTCGTGACCGCCGCGGCGCTCCTCCGCGCGGTGCTCACGCCACCGGCCGGGATGCTGTCATGATCGGCCTCGGCATCGGGCGCCCCATCTTCCTCGCCACGGGCGTGACCGACCTGCGCTCCGGGATGAATCGCCTCTACGCGCTCATCCTCGACCAGCTCGGCCAGGAGCCGCTGAGCGGGGCGCTGTTCTGCTTCGCCAATCGCCGGCGCGAGACCGTGAAGTTGTTCTGGTTCGATGAGGGTGGCGTGTGGGTCGCGGCCAAGCGCCTGGAGAGCGGCACGTTCCGCTGGCCGGGCGCGGGCGCGCGGACCGTCGCGCTCACCGCGGCCGATCTGCCGCTACTCCTGAGCGGCGTCGACCCGACGCGCACGCGCCTGCGGCGGTGGTGGACGCCCGTGGACCCAGCACCCGGGCCGTCGGCACCCGCGGTGCCGGTTCCGACACCCTGAAGGCCGCGTAGCACGAGGCGGTGGCGGCCGTGGCGTTAGGCCGCCGCGTTAGGCGCCCTGCTGTCGCGCCCAGCGTCGGCGTGGTCTCTTCCCGCATGCCGCCGGACCCGCGCCCTGCTCCCGAGTCCCCCGACGTCCTCCGGGGGCGCGTGCATGACCTGGAGGGCGAGGTCGCGCGGCTCACGCTGCGGATCAAGGACCTCCAGCAGCAGCTCTGGGGACGCAAGGCGGAGCGGGGCCTCGGGGCCACCGGGGACGACGCGGCGGCGCTCTCGCTGTTCGCGGCAGCCGACGGCACCCTACCGGCGGCGCTGCCGGAGGCGGTGGTCGCTGGTCTCACGGCGCCGAGTGTGCGTCGCGCTGGGGGGGCAGTGCGGCCCGGCCCGAAGCCGCTCGATCCGGCGCTGGCGCGCGAGCTGATCGCGCTGCCCGACCCGCCCGCCGCGGATCGCCGCTGCCCGGTGACCGGCGCGCCGCTCGTCCCGGGCTTCGCCGAGCGGCTGGAGGTGCTCGCCCGGCGCGCGCCGACGTACTTCGTCAAACGCTACGAGCGCACCGTCTGGGTCAGCCCGGCCAAGAGTGCGCCCGTGGCAACGCCGTGGCCCACGGACGTGCTGCCGCGCGCCCGCATGCACGTAAGCGTCGTCGCGCACCTCGCCGCCGCGCACTACAGCGAGCACCTCCCGTTCTACCGCATCGAGCAGCAGCTCGCCCGCACCGGCGTCACGCTCGCCCGCAGCACGCAGGTCGCGCTCGTGGCGCCGCTGGTCGCGCACCTCAAGCGCGCCGTGCTCGACAGCGGCTATGTGCACCTCGACGCGACGCCCGTCGACGTCTGCGACCCCGCGCGGCCCGGGCGGGCCCGCGAGGCGACGCTCTGGGCGTACCGCGCGCGGAGCGCCGATCCCGCAGTCGAGGGACTCGTCTGGTGCGAGTACCAGCCGAGCAAATCGCCGACGCATCCCCGCGCCGTGCTCGCCGCGTACCGCGGCGTACTGCAGACCGACGGCGCCGCGGGCCTCGACGCGCTCTGGGCGCCTAACGCCGTGACCCATGTGGGCTGCTGGGCGCACACCATCCGAACGCAATCGACCAAGGGCCCGGCTGGGCTCGGTACCGGCGGGGGCCGGCGGGCGCGGGAGGCCCCCGTCGGGCGGCGGCGGGCGGAGCGGGATGACATGACGGATCTGCAGGGTATCGTCGCCGACGATGACGCGTTCGATGACCAGCTGCAAGATCGCCTGGCGCTCGTCGAAAGTGGCGGCGTCCAGTCGCGCCCCGACCCGCTCGGCGAACGCCGTTAGGCTGGTGAGCACCTCCTCGGCCGCATGGTGCTGCTCGCGG
>DASWUT010000149.1:0-9088 GCA_036401455.1 Gemmatirosa sp.
GCTCGCGCTCATCCGCGACCGCATCCGCGTCGACCCGGGCACGCTCACGCTGTTCAGCACGGCCGACTGGCGGCCGGTGTCGTGGCGCGACTCGTCCGAGGCGGCGCGCCGCCGCGACCGGTACGTGCACGACCACGTCTCGTTCGGGCACGACGTCGAGACGGCGTACCTCATGCTCGAAGCGTCGCACGTGCTCGGCCGCGCGCACGACACGACGACGCTGCGCGCGGCCAAGCAGATGGTCGACCACGCGATCCGCAACGGCTGGGACCCCCGGGTCGGCGGGTTCTACGACGCGGGGTACTACTACCGCGACCGGCCGGGGCTCGTGATCGTCGAGCGCACCAAGAACTGGTGGGCGCAGGCCGAGGGGATGAACACGCTGCTGCTGATGGCCGACCTGTATCCGGACGATCCGCTGCGCTACGGCGACAAGTTCCGGACGCAGTGGGCGTACGTGACGACCTACCTCGTCGACCACGCGCGGGGCGGGTGGTACGAGGGCGGTCTCGACGAGCAGCCCAAAAGCCGGAACGGGCCGAAGGGGCACATCTGGAAGGCCAGCTACCACGAGAGCCGCGCGTACATGAACGTCGTCCGCCGGCTCGAGGGGCACGGAACGCCGCCGGCGGACGCGAACGGACGTTAGGCGTCACTCGCACGGGAGTGCCGTCCGGCCACGTCAGGCACCCCGGAAGCGCACCGTCTGCAGCCACGCCGTGCTCCGTGGGATCGTCGCGAACGGATCAGCCGTCTCGTCCTCGATGTAGAACCGCTCGACGCCCGCTGCGTGCGCCGCGGCCAGGACGGCGCGATAGTCGATCTGCCCCGTGCCCACGGGCACCTCGGCGGAATCGGGGTTGGCGCCGCCGGTCTGCACGTTGCGGACGATTCCCTGCCGCATGTCCTTGAGGTGCATGAGCGCCCACCGCCCCTGGTAGCGACGCAGCAGCGCGACCGGGTCCTGCCCCGGCAGCGCGGTCCAGAACACGTCCATCTCGAACTTGACGGCGGCGGGATCCGTCTCGCGCATCAGGACGTCGAACGGCACCGTGCCGTCTGCAGCGGGCTGGAATTCGTAGCCGTGTGTGTGATAAAACAACTGTACCCCCGCGGCCCGCATCGCGCGGCCCCAGCGATTGAAGTCGTCGGCCGTCTGGTGCGCCTGCGCGACCGTGAACGGCCCCGCCGGGTGCGGAATCCACGCGACGCCGACGTTGCGCACGCCGAGCGCGCTCGCGTCGGCGAGCACGGCGCTCAGGCTGTCGCGGAGGCGGTCGTAGCCGACGTGCATCGACGTCGCGCGCAGCCCCGCGCTGTCGAGCACGCGGCGGAAGTCGGCGGCGCTCATGCCGTACGTTCCAGCCAGTTCGACCTCGCGAAAGCCGAGCGCGCGCACCCGGGCGAGCGTGCCGGGAACGTCGCTGCGGATCGCGCCGCGCACGCTGTAGAGCTGCACGCCGAGCGGGCCACGGAAGTCGCCGGTGAAGCGGAAGTCGGGTCCTGCGGGCGACGTTCCGGTCGCCGGCGCGGTGGCGGCCGCCGCGTCGGGCGTGCGCGCCGCGCCGCCCTGCATGCCGGTGGAGCAGGCGGCGCCGAGTGCGGCCGCGAGGGGGAGGAAACGTCGGCGTGAGAACACGGGCGGGGGCGCGGGTGGGGGGTGGGACGGCCCGGAATCGTCGCCCCCGTCACCGCGCGCGTCAAGCCGCCGCGCGCCGCCTCACGCGGCGACGAGCGCGGGCCCGGTCGGCGCCTCGTCCCCCTCCGGCCGGTCGGCCGCTGGGGCGGTCTGGATCGTGAGCCAGTCGGTGCGCACGCGGTCCCATTCCTGGATCATCAGCCCGTGGCGTTCGAACAGCCGGCGGATGGCCGCCGCGTCGTACCCGGCGATCTCTTCGAGGACGGGGACGAGGACGGAGAGCGCGTCGTCGCTGATCACCGTGCGGCGGGCGATCTCGGTGACGTGGCGCGCTTCGGAGACGGCGATCGTGAGGCCGTCGCCGCGGTTCACGTGGAGCATCACGTGCAGGTCCGAGCTGCCGTCGCCGACGTAGACGACGCGGTCGCGCGGCACGCCGAGCGCGGTGCGCAGGGTGTCGACCGCGGCGACCTTGCCGTAGCCGGCGGCGACGCGCTCGACCGCCGCGATCTCGCCGGATGCGGAATCGAACTGCAGGCGCGTGCCGACGACGTGGTCCGGCGCGACGATCCCGTCGAGCGCGGCGTGCACGATGTCTTCGGGCGCGGCCGAGACGACGTAGAAGTCGAATCGGTGGCCGTCAATCCCGTGCTCGAGTAGCGCCGGGAGGCGCGCGATGTTGCGCTTGAGGCGGATGTCGCGGCCGACCTCGACGAGGTCCGCGCGCCGTACGCGGCGGTACTCGGGGTCGTGGCGCAGCAGGTAAGTGAGTTCTGCCCCCTCCTGCACGAGGTTCAACTTGGACAGGCCGGCGACGCGCGCATCGAAGCCGGCGATGCCGAGCCGCTCGCTCAGCAGTCGGCCGGAGTCGTTGAAGCTCAGTGTCTGGTCGAAGTCGCTGACGAGCAGGTAGTGGCGGCTCACGGCGATACCTCGCGGACGGGTAAAGCGCGGGGCGGCGTGGAGCGGCGGGCGGGCGGTCGGAACATCGCCATCGGGACCTCCTCCTCGTCCGGCCCGGGGCCGCAGGCGCATCGCCAGAGCGGCGGCGCGCCGCGGGCCGCGGGGTCCGGACACAAGTTCACGCCCGAGAGTTAGACGCGACCGGACCGTGCGTCCAATACATCGTGCGTGTGCTGCGATACCCGGAAGGTCTCGGGCGCGGGTCGCGCCCGCGTTTCGGTGCGCGCGGCACCGAACTTCCTCCCGCCCCCGGTTCCGCGCACGCTGCGCGTCGTCCGACGATCTCGGCCCGGTCGGTCGCGATCGTCGCGCGCTCCGCTGACACGCTCACGACGAGGATTCTCATGACTCCGCAAGAACACGACGTGCTCCTGCCGCTGCTCGACCGGCTCCGGCAGACCCGGCTTCCCAACAAGGACGCGGACGCCGACCAGCTCATCCGGCAGACGGTGCAGGCGCAGCCGGACGCGCCGTACATCCTCGCGCAGACGGTCCTCATGCAGGACTATGCGCTGCACGCGGCCCAGGATCGCATCCACGCACTGGAGCAGCAGGTCCAGCAGCTGCAACGTCAGCTGCAGCAGCAACCGCCCGCGCAGCCGCCGCAGTCCGCGCACGGGACCGGTGGCGGGTTCCTGAGCAGCCTGTTCGGTGGCCACGGTCCGGCGCCTGCCGCGCCGGCACCGAATCCGGGGTACGGCGTTTCGGCACCCGCTGCGCCGTACGGGTACGGGCCGCAGATCGCGAACGCGGTGCAGCCTGGCTCGGGAGGCTCGTCGTTCCTGCGCAGTGCGGCGCAGACCGCGGCCGGGGTCGCGGGCGGCGCGCTGCTCGTGCAGGGGCTCGAGGGGTTGTTCGGCAACCGCGGCGGCGGCGGGTTCGGTGGGCTGATGGGCGGCGCGCCCGGCGGCGCGCTCGGCGGCGCGCTCGGGGGCGCGGCCGGCTTCCTCGGTGACGCGGGCGGGGGGTACGACTCGCGCGCGACCGATGACCAGCCGATCGCGGACGATCGCGGCTTCGTCGATACCACCTCGGTCGAGAACGCACCGATCGACGACACGTCCGTCGACGATGCCTCGGTCGGCAACGACCAGTACGCGAGCGCGGACGCGACCGACGCGGCACCAACCAACGGCGGCGACTTCGGAACCGACTACGCGGACGCTGGCGGCGGCGACGTCGACGGCGGCAACTTCGACGGCGGCAACTTCGACGGCGGCGATCTCGGAGGCGACGGCGGGGACACGTTCAACAGCTGACGGGCGCGCACGGCCCGCGCGGATCCGACCCCGTGCGGGCGTCGTGCGGAGCGGCACTGCTACGCATTCTCTGCAGTTGGCGTCGCCGTCGCGCGACGAGCACGCATCGCGATGCGTCGCGGGCTATGGCGACTCTTGCCAGACGCGCGCGCCGGACACACCGTCGCACACCGCCCGCGACGAGTTGCGCGACGGGCGGCGTATCGCACCGCCCGCGATCGCCTAACGCCGCGTGTCGGGCCACCGCGCGGGTGACGCGCGGGCAACGTGCGACGTGGCGTGTACCCTGACTGGCGGAGGATCCGATGGCGGACACGGGAAGCGGTGGATCGGGTGGTGAAGGTTCGGGGGGCGGCGGTGCGGGCCCAAAGAGTGTGGAGGCACGGCTGACGGAGCTCGAGAACGCGGTACGGCAGATGACGGGCGGTGCGGCGAGCGCATCGGGGGCGGGCGTGCCGGCGCAGGCGTTCGTGTGCCAGCTCTGTCAGGTGTGTAACACGTGCGTGGTGTGCCGAGCGTGTCAGGTGTGCCACCTGTGCGTGCTGTGTCAGGTGTGTCAGATCTGCCGCGTGTGCCAGTGCTTCGAGTGCACATGCGGACCGTGCAACCAGCAGTGACGCGGAGCGCCGCTGCCTGACGCCATGGCGCGCCTCCGCCTCAGCCGCGCGGCTGCGGTCACGTTCACGGCCGACGCAGCCCTCTTCCGCACCGACCTCGGCACCGTTGCGCTCGATGGCCGCGAGGTGGTGCCCTTCCTCGCCCGCCTCGTTCCACTGCTCGACGGCACGCGCGACCTCGACGGCGTCGCGGGAGCGCTCGAACGCGAGTACACGCGTGCGAGCGTCGTCGGCCTCGTCGGCCTCCTCACCGGACGCGGGCTCGTCGAGGAGGTCAGCGAGCTGCCCGACGAGGAGGCGCGTTTCGCCGGCCAGCGCGACTTCTTCGCGCAGTGGACCGACGACCCGGCCAGTCTGCTGCGCCGCTTGCGGGGCGCGCGCGTCGTCGTCGTCGGCCTCGAGCCGTGGGGGGTGGGGGCGGCGGTCGAGCTGGCCGCAGCGGGGATCGGCGCGTTGCATCTGATGGACACCGCGCCGGTCACGGACGACGACCTGCTCGCTGCGCGCGCCTTCACCCGCGATCACGTCGGGCGCTCGCGCGCGGCGGCCGTCGCCGAGGTGATCGCCACCGCGGCGCCGTGGACCGTCGTCACCACCGGCGCCCTCGCGCGCGACGACGTCGGCGGGCTCGCCCTTCCTGCGGGCGCGTGGGACCTCGTCGTCGCCACGACCCCGGCGGACGACCTTGCGGTGCTCGACGCGGTCGCACGCGCGGCACACACACGCACGACGCCCTCCATCTGCGCGCACCTCGACCTGCTCGAGGCGGTCGTCGGTCCGCTCGTCATCCCCGGCGAGACGGCGTGCTGGAACTGCACGCGCCTGCGTCACCTCGCCACGAGCGACACCCCCGCGCACGCGCACGCCCTGCAGCACGTGTTGCTGCGCGACGGCGCCCGCCCGCGGCGGCGCACGTACCTCGCGCCGATGGCCGGCCAGCTCGCGCAGCTCGTCGCGCTCGAGGCCATCAAGTTCCTGACGCGCTATGCGCCGTCGACGCTCGTCGGGCGCGTGCTCACGCAGGACCTCGTCCGTCTCGACCTCGCGTGGCACACGGTCGTGCGCATGCCGTGGTGCTCCGTCTGCGGCGGGGCGGTCGCGACCGGTTTGCCGAGGGATGGCGCACCGACGACCGGCGTGCCCTCGACCGGCGTGCCCTCGACCGGCGTCGCCGCCGGTGGCGCCACGATCGCGCCGCGCCCGCTCGACGCCGAGGAGTCGCCGGAGGCGCTGCGCGCGCGGCTCGCCGGTTGGGTCGATGCGCGCGTCGGCGTGGTGCGCGCGTTGCGCGTGCACCAGGCCGACGTGGACGAGCCCGAACTCCCGATCACGACCTCGGCGCTCCTCTCCGACTACACCGACGGCGAGTTCCGCGCGCGCGAGCCCGAGCTCGGCTCGGGCAAGGGCCTGACGGCGGTCCAGGCGATGGTCGGCGCGATGGGCGAGGCCGTGGAGCGTTACTCGGCCGCTCGCGTGCCGCCCGGTCGCGTGCGCCGTGCGGTCGCGGCCGCGCTCGACGCGGACGTGCTCGACCCCACGCGACTCGCGCACTACGCCGACGCGCAGTACGCGCGCGCCGGCTTTCCCTTTGCGCGCGTCGATCCGGACCAGCCGATCGACTGGACGCTTGGCCGCTGGTTGGGCAGCGACGAGCCCGTGTGGGTGCCGGCATTCCCCACGTATTACAACCTGCACGTTCCGCGCGCCGAACGGTTCTGTCAGGTGAGCTCCAACGGCCTCGCGGCGGGATCGACCGATCACGACGCCGCGATGCGCGCAACGTTGGAACTCGTCGAGCGCGACGCGTTCACGCTCACGTGGCTTGCCCAGCTGCCTGGCCGACGGCTGCTCCCCGACGACGCGCTCGATCCGGGCGCACGAGAGGTGATGCGGCAGCTGGAGCTCTGTCATGCCCGCATCGAGCTGTACCTGCTCGACGCCGGGCTCGGCATCCCGACGGTCATGTGCCTGGCCCTTGGCGATGGCGTGCGGTGGCCCGGCGCGACGGTCGCGCTTTCGACGCACCCCGACCCGTGCCGCGCGGTCGCGAAAGCCCTGCTCGAGCAGGGCCACGTTGGGCCGTACATCCGACGGCTCATGCGCGACGGCAGTCAGTCCGTGCCCGCGACGCCGGACGACGTGCGGTCGCTCATCGACCACGCGATGTACTACGTGCCGCGCGAGCGCCAGGCGGCGTTCGACTTTCTGCGCTGTGTCGGGGATGCGCCCGTGCCCCTCGGCGCGCTCCCGGTGCGCGAGGCATTGAGCGAAGCCGAGTGTGCGGAGATGTTCGCGCGCGACGGCGTGCGCGTCGCGATCGCGGACGTCACCGCGCCGGATGTGGCGACCGGGCCGTTCCGCGTCGCGCGTGCCCTCGGCGAGGACGTGCAGCCCATTCACTTCGGGCACGCGCTCGGCCAGCTCGCCAATCCGCGGCTCGTGCGGCGGGCCGCGCGCGGGCTGCATCCCCACCCGCACCCGCTTGCGTGAGGCGTGGTCGCGTGGCGCATGACCGAGCGTCCGACGTTGCGAGCGTCTTCCACCTGCACTCGTCCAACGTGCGGGCGCGCACGGTGGACCTGACGCTCGACGAGGATCGCCGGCCGTTCCGCTTTCGCTCGTACCCTGGTGCGCCGCGCATCGTGCTCCCCGGGCGCGACCACGACGGGCTCGACGTCCCGCTTGGCGCGCTGTTGCGACGGCGTGCGTCGAATCGCGAGTTCTCGACCGAGGCGACGCTGCCCGCCGAGTCGCTCGGCCGGCTGCTCTTCGCGAGCTACGGCGTGCACGGGGAACGCGTGATCGATGGGCAGCGCATCCATGCGCGTCCCACGCCGTCGGCGGGCAGTCTCTACCCGATCGAATTGTACGTCGCCGTGCAGCGCGTCGAGGGCGTCGCCGATGGGTTGTACCATTACGACGCGCGCGCGCACGAGCTGGAACTGCGGCGCGCGGGCGCGGTGCAGCCGCAGCTCGCCGACATGACGATCGGGCAGGGGATGCTGACGCGGGCCAACGTCGTCGTGTTGATGACGGCGGTGTTCGACCGCACGATGTGGAAGTACAAGCAGCGCGGATATCGCTACGTGTGGCTCGACGCGGGGCACGTCGGGCAGAACCTGTATCTCGTCGCCGACGCGCTCGGCCTCGGCGTCGTGGCCGTCGGCGGATTCTACGACGCCGAGTTGGCGCGACTGCTCGCTCTGCCGGACGGGGAGGAAGCGGTGGTGTACCTCGTCTGCACCGGCGTGCGCGTGAGCGCCGCGCGTTAGCGCCGCAGGTGAGCGCCGCACGTGAGCGCCGCGCGTCAGCGCCTCACGTTGGCCGGCGGTGTGGCGGGACGGTTCGGCCCGGGACGTGCCTGCCCCGGTCGACATGGCGTCTCCTCTGCTGAATTTCTTCACCGGCCGTCGCGGGCGTCGCGCGGTCGAGACGGTGGTGCCCACGCGCACCTTCGACGACGTGATCCTGCCGCCGGCGACGCGTGGCACGCTCGACGTCGCGCTGTCGCAGGTGCGCAGCCACGCGTTGATCTTCGAGCGGTGGGGGCTCGGCGAGCGGCACGCGACGGGGCTCGGGCTCGCGTTCAACTTTGCCGGGCCGCCGGGGACGGGGAAGACGATCTGCGCCGAAGCGATCGCGCACGCGCTCGGGCAGCGGCTGTTGCTGGTGAATTACGCCGAGGTCGAGAGCATGTGGGCGGGCGAGACGGCGAAGAACGTGGCGGCAGTGTTTCGCGAGGCGGAGACGCAGCACGCGGTCCTGTTCTTCGACGAGGCGGACGCGATCGCTGCGCGCCGGAGCGCCGCCGGGGGGGCGCAGGCGGGCTACCAGCGTGAGGCGAACGCGGTCGTGAACGTGCTGCTCCACGAGTTGGAGGCGTTCAACGGTGTCGTGATCTTCGCGACGAACCTCGCGGCCAACTTCGATCCCGCGTTCGAGCGGCGGATCCGCACGCACGTGCTGTTCGAGATGCCGGGTCCCGCGGAGCGCGCGCGGATCTGGCAGGTGCAGATCCACCCGCAGCGTACGCCGCTCGCCGATGACGTCGACTTCATTGCGCTCGCCGACCGGTACCCGGCGAGCGGGGGTGACATCAAGAATGCGGTGCTCAAGGCGGCGGCCGCGGCCGCGGCGGAGCCGGGCGCAGACGTCGGGAAGCAAATCCACCAGCGGCACTTCGCCGCGGCGATGGAGGAGGTGATCGGCGGGCGTGCCGTGATGCGGCAGTCGGTGCTCGCGGACGACGCGGCGGTGGCCGGCATGTCGGCTGCGCTGCGCGCGGACGGGCTTCACGGTGGTGACGGAGCGGTGGCGCTGGCGGCGGGTGCACAGGATGCGGCGCGATGGCGTGCGATCGCGGTGTTAGGCATCGGGCTCGGCGGCGTGGCGTTGCTGCTCGCTGCCGTCGCGCTCGGCGCCGCGCTGCGCTGAGCGCGCGCGCCGTACGTCTGCTTGGCGAGTTGCGGCGGGTGATTCGCGTGCGACATTGCAGCGCGCGGACCGAGACGGCGTACGTCGGCTGGATGCGCCGGTACGTCGCGCACCACGTCCGCCGCCACCCGCGCGACCTCGGTCCGCGCGCGGTGGAGCAGTTCGTCTCGCACCGT
>DASWUT010000150.1:0-30902 GCA_036401455.1 Gemmatirosa sp.
GGCTCGCGTTCACGGACGCCGAGCTCGTGCTCGTGGGTCGCGGCGTGCACGACGGCCCGCTGCTGCGGGCGTACGACGGTCTGTACCGGGTCGAGCGCGACGTGCATGCGCGCGCCGAGATGGCACGGATCTATGCCGACAGCGACGTGTGCTGTCTGCCCTCGCTCTCGGACGCGTTCGGCCACGTCCTGCTCGAGGCCCTCGCGTGCGGCACGCCCGTGATCGGCACGCCCAACACGGCGGCGCCCGACCTCGTGACGCCTGGCGAGAACGGCTTCATCGTGCCGATCCGCGACGTCGACGCGCTGGCTGGCGCGCTCGCGTGGTGTTACGAGCACCGCGATGCGCTGGCGGAGATGCGCGCCCAGGCTCGGCGCTGCGCGGAGCGGTTCTCGTGGTCGGCGTTCCGTCGGACGTTGATTGCTCAGCTCGTGTGAGCTGTCGCCCGCCGTGCCAGGCGCCCGTGCGTGTGCCGACGACCGGGGCGGAGCAGTTATGCTTCTGCGCATGAAACACGCGGTCCTCACGTCAGGCTCGCCCGTAGCCGCCGCGGGTCCCCGGAACGGGGCTCGGACGGGCGAACTGGTCGTGCTCGGGATCGCGATCGCCGCGGTCGCAGCATCGGTCGTGTACGCCGCGGCGCAGTTCATGGGCATCGCGATCGTCGCGTGCGGATTCGTCGCGGCGCTGTTGGTCGCACCGATCGGGCTTCGCTGGGCGACGGGGCGCTTCGACGTGTTCGAGCCGGCGATGATCATCGCCGGCGTGTACCTGTTCTACTTCGTCTTCGGGCCGCTCGCGCGAATCGCGACCGAGGATTTCTGGTTTCTGGACCGCAACTTCCAGTCGGTGTACGTCCCGGCCCTCGAGGCGATCGCGGTTGCCGTCGCGGCGATGTGGGTGGGGTACGCGCTCCCGGTCGGGCCGACACCGGCCCTCGCTGGCGAGCCGCCGTCGCCGATCGCGGCAGCCAGTATGGAGAGCGGCCAGCGTATGGCACGCATGCTGGTCACCGCCGCGGTGCTCGGAATGGTCGCGTGGGCGCGTCTGTCGGGACACTCGCTTCTGTACTTCCTGCTGCCGGGGGTCACGCGGCCGGTCGACAGTGCGGAGGGCGGCGTCGACGTTCCGTACCTCTTCTTCGCGGTCGAGTGGTTCATCCCGGCCGTCACGGTGCTCATCGCGCTCGGGGGATTGCGAGGTCGGGCGACGCGCGCGGCGGTGATCGGCGTGCTCACCGTGATGTACGTGTCGATCGGGTTCCGCTACCGCGTCGCGATCCTCTGGTTTGCGGTCGCGATCGTGACGTACCTCCGGGCCGGCCGCCGTCCCCGTCTGCTCTACATGGCCGTTCCGGCGACGCTCGCCTTCCTGCTCGGCGGCTGGCTCGCGGGGGCGCGCGCGTTCTTCCGGAGCAACGGCGCGGAAGGGACGCTCGCGTTCGATCTGCGGGGCAGCGTGGTCGGCGGACTCTCCGACACCCGGATCTTCGAGACGCTCGGCGCCGTGGTCACGACGGTTCCGCGATTCCTGCCGCATGCGGGGCTCCTGCCGTTCGCCTATCCGCTGATCCTGCTCGTGCCGCGCTCGCTGTGGCCGGGCAAGCCGTTGCCGTTCTGGCTGCAGTACAACGTCCAGAGCATCGGAACCCCGCCCTCGACAACGTCGGGCGCGGCGGTACCGCACTTCGGCGAGTTCTACATCGCCTTCGGGTGGGCGGGGATCGCGCTGGGGATGTTCCTGTTCGGCCTGGCGGCGAAGTGGCTCTGGCGCTGGTACCGCGCGGCGCCCAACGATCCGTGGCGGCAGGCGATCTTCGCGCTCAACTCGTCGCTGCTCTTTCTGACGATCGCGCGCGGCTATCTGGCCCAGATCGTTCAGGAATGGTGTTTCGTCGTGCTCCCGGCAATCGCGCTCGCGGCGCTCGCGCGGAGACGCGCGCGGTTCGCGCTTTCGGCAGGGGCGGGCGCGCGCGCGGAGGTGGTCGAGGGTGCGTAGGATCCTCGTCATCACCAACATCCCGACGCCGTACAACGATGCGCTGTTCGCGAGTCTCACGCGCCAGCCAGGCGTGAATCTCCGCGTCGTGTACGGAGCCGCGATCGAAGCGGACCGCGCATGGCGCCTCGCCGCCGACAAGGCCTACGCGTACGACGTCCTTCCCGGGTGGACGCTCGGCGGCTCGGCGCACCTCAATCCGCGGGTGGTGCGCGCGGTCCGGTCGTTCCGCCCCGACATCGCGGTGCTGAGCGGCTCGTACGTGATGCCGACAGTTCAGATCGCGGCGGCCGCACTGCGCGCCCGCGGCACGCCATGGCTGTACTGGGGCGAGGAGCTCGCGCATGGGCCTGCGCCTGCGACGGTGCGGTCCGGGCGCGCTGTGCTCCGCCGCGCGCTGCTGCGCGCCCGCGGAGTGCTGGCGATCGGCTCGCGGGCGTGTGTGTCGTACGCGCGCGCCGGCGTGGCCACAGAGCGGGTCGCGGACTTCCGCTACTACGCCGACACGGATCGTTTCGCGCTCGAGCCGGACGCGCGCATGGCGGCGCGCCGCGCCGTTCGCGGCGAGTGCCGCATCCCGGACGAGGCGTTCGTGGTCGTGTACGGCGGCCAGCTCATCGCGCGCAAGGGGGTCGATACGCTCCTGCACGCGGTGGCCCGACTCCAACGTGACGCGAACGGGACGCGCGCCGCCGTGCTGCTCGCTGGCGACGGGCCCGAAGGCCCCGCGCTCGCCGCGCTCGCCGAGGACCTCGGGATCCGCGACCGCGTGCACTTCATGGGATTCCAGCAGCCCGAGGCGCTGCCGGCCGTCTTCGCGGCAGCGGACGCGTTCGTGCTGCCCTCGCACGCGGAAGGATGGGGCGTGGTCGTGCCCGAGGCGATGGCGGCGGGGCTTCCGGTCTTCGCGTCCGACCGCGTCAACTCGGCGGTCGATCTCGTCCGCGACGGCGAGAACGGGGCGCAGTTCGCGGCCGGCGATGCGGCAAGACTCGCGGCCCTGCTGCGGGTTGCGGCCGAGCAGCCGGATCACCGGTGCGCGATGGCCGAGGCGGCGCGTGCGGCCGTGCGGTGCGAGACGCCGGCGTTCGCGGCTCGACGGCTGGTGTCGCTGCTCGACGCGGCCACCGCGCGTCGCCCGCTGCTCGGCCTGTAGGACGGCTCCCGCTCGAAGCGGTTCCGCTGCGCTGTCGTGCGGTCGGCAGGCGCAGTACCTTCGGACGGTCGCCTGCGGGAATCCAGCCGAACTGGACTGCCATCGGCGACGCGTCGTCGCCGTTAGCCGTCGAGGTCGTCAGGTGCCGTCCGCTGTCCCGTCCGCTCGTGAACCCGCCACGTCATCGCCGCGCCTCGCGCCGCGGGGCGCCGCGCCAGCGCCGCTCGCGCCGGGCACGCGGCTGTGCTTCGTGGCGGACGGACGGAGCCCGATCGCGCGCAACTGGATCGCCGACTACGCGCACCGGGGCTTCGACGTTCACCTGATCTCGACGTTCGCCTGCGATGCGCGCGGGCTCGGGCTCGCCAGCGTCACCGTCGTGCCGGTCGCGTTGGCGCGCCTCGCCGGTGGCGGCGCGAGTCGTCCGACCGCGTCCGCCTCTGACGAACGCGCGACGCGTGGCGCCGCCACGTTCCGGCGTGCGCGTGCCGCGGCGTCCGCCGCGCTGCTGCCGACCGTGTTAGGCTGGCTCGCGCCGTTCGATCTCGCGCCGCACGCGCGTCGCGTGCGCGACGTCGTGCGCGAGATCGACCCGGCGCTCGTGCACGCGATGCGGGTACCCTACGAGGGCATCCTCGCCGCCCTCGCGCTCGCGGGGAGCGACCGCCCGCTCGTGACCTCGATCTGGGGGAACGATCTGGAATTGTGGGCGTCGCGCTACCCGCTCGTCGGGCGCCTCACGCGGCGCGCGCTCGCGCGCGCGACCGCGCTGCACCCGGACTGCGCGCGCGACCTGCGACTGGCCGCATCGTGGGGGTGGGACGACGCGCGCCCGTCGTCGGTGATCCCGGGGAATGGCGGCGTTCGCGCCGACGTCTTCCATCCGGGGCCTGCCGACCCGGCGCTCCTCGCGCGCCACGGGCTGCCGACCGACGCGCCGATCGTGCTGAACGCGCGCGGGTTTCGCGGCTACGTTCGCAACGACACGTTCTTTCGCGCGATCCCGCTCGTCCTCGAGCGTCGCCCGGATGCGGTGTTCGCCGGCGTCGGCATGCGCGGGCACCCGGCGGCCATCCGCGCGACGCAGGCGCTCGGGGTCGAGCGGGCCGTGCGTCTGCTGCCGTCCGTGCCGCCTGAGGACATGGCGGGGCTCTTCCGGAGCGCGACGGCGGCGGTGTCGCCGGCGGTGTTCGACGGCACGCCCAACACGCTGCTCGAGGCGATGGCCTGCGGCGCGCTGCCGGTCGCCGGCGACATCGCGTCGGTTCGCGAGTGGATCGACGACGGGCGCAACGGGCTGCTCTTCGACCCGTCCGACGCGCGCGCGCTCGCGGTCGCGATCATCCGCGCGCTCGACGACGCGCCGCTCCGTGCGGATGCGGCCGCGCGCAACGCGGCGCTCGTCGCCGAGCGTGCCGACTTCCGCCACGGGATGCGACGCGCCGACGCGCTGTATGCCGACGCGCTCCACGCGGCCACGCTCGGCGCCGCTACCCGCCCCGGCGCCGCCGGTGCGCGGGCGGCTGCCTAACCGACCGCGCCATGTGCGGCCTCGCCGGATTCGTCGGCAGCTTCGATACGGCGCTGCTCGAGCGCATGAATGCGTGCGTCGCGCACCGCGGGCCCGACGGCGGCGGCGATCTCGTGTTGCGTGCCGACGCGGGACGCGGGCGCGTCGGTCTCGCGCACCGCAGACTGTCGATCATCGATCTGTCCGCCGATGGCGCGCAGCCGATGCGCGTCGTCTGCGCGCGTTGCGGTGTGCGCCACGACACGGCGCCCGACGACGCGCTCTGGCTCGCGTACAACGGTGAGATCTACAACTTCCCCGCGCTGCGGGCGGAGTTGGAGGCGGCCGGACACCAATTCCGCAGTCGGACCGATTCCGAAGTCCTGCTGCATCTGTACGCCGAACGTGGCCCCGGGATGCTGGAGCAGTTGAACGGCATCTTCGCGCTCGCGCTGTACGACGGGCGTCCGACCGGGCGCCCGGACGGCGTCGCGCGCGGGGACGTCCTGCTCGCACGCGACGGGCTCGGCACCAAGCCGCTGTATCACGCGACGATCGCGGACGGCGTGCTGTTCGGATCCGAGCTCAAATCGTTGCTGCAGTGCGCGGACGTCTCGCGCGAGGTGGACGCGGCCGCGATCCACTATCACCTCGCGTACCTCTGGTCGCCCGCGCCGCGCACCGTGCTGCGCGACGTGCGGAAGCTTCGCCCGGGGTACGCGCTCACGTTGCGCGATGGCGCGGTCGCACGCGAATGGTGTCATTACGACCTGCCCTACGGCCGCGCGCCGCTCGCCGGGTCGGAGGACGAGATCGCGGCCGGCCTCGCGGCGGAGGTCGAGGCGGCCGTCGGCCGACAGATGGTCGCCGACGTGCCGGTCGGCGCGTTCCTGTCCGGCGGCCTCGATTCGAGCGCGGTCGTCGCGATGATGCGGCGGGTTCGGCCGGACTACCGCCCGCGCTGCTACACGATCGGGTTCGCGGACGACGCGGACGTCGAGGGAAACCCGGCGGACCTGCCTTACGCGCGTCGCGTCGCCGACCACCTCGATGTCGACCTGCGCGTGCTCGAGATCGCGCCCGACGCGATCCGGCACCTCGGCCGCATGTTGTACCACCTCGACGAGCCGCAGGCCGATCCGGCGCCGATCAACGCGCTCCTGATCGCCGAAGCGGCGCGCGACGACGGAACGAAGGTGCTGCTCTCGGGGGCCGGCGGTGACGATCTGCTGACGGGCTACCGCCGGCACCGCGCGTTAGGCGCGGAGCGTGCGTGGGGGTGGCTGCCGCGTGCGGTACGGCGCGGGATGGCAACCGGGGCGCGCAGAGTGAGCGAGGGGCGATCGGTCGTGGGGGTCATGGACCGGCCGCTCGCGCGGCGTGTCGCGAAGATGTTCGCCCATGCGGACCTCGCGCCCGACGCGCGCCTCGCGAGCTACTTCTGGTGGAGCGGGGAATCGGTGCGCCGCTCGCTCTACACGCCGGCGTTCGCGGCGGCGACGCGCGAGGTCGACACGGCGGGGCCGCTACTCGAATCGCTCGCCCGCATCCCCGCGGAGCGTGACGCGCTCAACCGGATGCTCTACCTCGAAGGCAAGCACTTCCTCGCCGACCACAATCTGAACTACACCGACAAGACCGGCATGGCGGCCGGCGTCGAGGTGCGCGTCCCGCTGCTCGACCGCGAGCTGGTCGACTACGCGACGCGGATCCCGACGCGCATGAAGCAGCGCGGTGCGGTGGGGAAGGCGATCTTCAAGCGGGCGATGGAACCGTACCTGCCGCACGACGTGATCTACCGGCCCAAGAGCGGGTTCGGCGCGCCGCTGCGGCGCTGGCTGCATAGCGAGCTGCGCGACCAGGTGCAGGACGCGCTCAGCCCCGCGGCGCTGACGCGGCGCGGCTGGTTCGAGCCGGCCGCGGTCGCGCGCCTGATCGATGCCGACAGGCGCGGCGCGGTCGACGGCGCCTACACGATCTTCGCGCTCGTGTGTCTGGAGCTGTGGTGCCGGATGTTCATCGACGCGCCGGTGCCGACGGTCGTGCGCGCATGACGGGGCTGGCGACGGCTGGCGTGCGCGAGCCGGTGCTGCTCTGGGTCAACCAGTTCGCGGTCACGCCCGCGCAGCAGGGTGGGACGCGGCACTTCGAGTTAGGCCGCGAGCTGGTGCGCCGCGGCTGGCGCGTGACCGTCGCGGCGTGCGACCTCAACCTGCACTCGCGGGAGTACGCGCGCCGGACCGACGCGCGCGCGACCGCCGCGGTCGACGACGTCGTCGACGGGGTGCACTTTCGCTGGCTGTGGGCCGCGCCGTATGCGCGCAACGACTGGCGGCGCGCGCACAACTGGCTGTCCTTCAGCCGGCGGGTGTGGCGCTGGCGCGGCGCGCGGCCTGACGTCGTGATCGGGTCGTCGCCGCAGCTGTTCGCGGCGCTCGCCTCGGAGCGCCTCGCGCGACGGTGGCGCGTTCCGTTCGTGTTCGAGGTGCGCGACCTGTGGCCCGAGAGCCTGCTTGCGGCGGGCGGTCGGCGCGGGCTCTCGTACCGCGTGCTCGAACGGGTCGCGCGTCACTTGTACGCACGCGCGGATCTCATCGTCGTGCTCGCCCGCGGCTCGGCCGACTACCTCGCCACCCTCGGCGTCGATCCGGCGAAGATCGTCTTCGTGCCAAACGGCGTCGACGTGTCGGCGTTCGCGGGCGTGGAGCGGCCCGCGCGCGAGACGCTCACCCTGGTCTACACCGGCGCGCACGGGCCGGCCAACGGACTCGACGCGGTACTCGACGCTGCGGCGCGGCTGCGCGAGCGCGCGGACATCCGATTTCTGCTCGTCGGCGATGGGCCGGCAAAGGTGGCGCTCGTCGAGGACGCAGCGCGACGCGGCCTCACGAACGTCGAGTTCCGCGATCCCGTGCCGAAGCAGGCGATGCCCGCGCTGCTCGCCAGTGCGGACGCAGGGCTGATGGTCCTGCGCGAGTCGCCGCTGTTCGCGTTCGGGGTCAGCCCCAACAAGCTCTTCGATTACTTCGGCGCGGCGCTTCCCGTGGTGTGCAACGTGCCCGGCGAGGTCGCGACGATGGTGCACGAGGCCGGGGCGGGCGAGCAGGCCGCGGACGCGAGCGGCGCCGCGCTCGCCGACGCCGTGGTGCGCCTCGCCAGCCGGCCGGCTGCTCAGCGCGCCGCACTCGGGGCGGCGGGGCGCGCGTGGGTCGCGCACGAACACGACCGTCCCGTGCTCGCCGACCGGCTGGACCGCGTGCTTCGACCGCTCGCCCGTGCTGGCCGTTAGGCGCTGGCCCGCCGCGGCCGGCACGCTCGCGCGGACGTTCGGGGTGCGCGGCGCGGCGCTCCGGGCCGCGCACGAGCTGCGGCGAACCACCCACCGGTTCCGAGCCGACGTGCGGTACGCCGTCACGAGCGCCCCGCCGCCGGACGGCACGTTCCGCGTCGACGCCGCGCGACTCCGCGCCGCGACCGATCTCGCGGTCGCGGTCGCGCGCGGCGACCGCGTCGTCGCCGGCGAACACGAGGCGTATCGCTGGACGTGGACGGCGCTCCCCGCAACCGCCGACGCGTGGCTTCGCCATCCGGCGACCGAGCACGTCCATCGCGCGGACACGCCGTGGTGGACCGTGTCGCACCTCGATCCGCGCGCGGGGGACATCAAGGACCTGTGGGAGCCGGCGCGCTTCGGCTGGGTGTACGATCTCGTTCGCGCGTCGCTCGTGACCGGCGAACCGAGGTATGCCGCTGCCTTCGGTCGCGAGTTCAGCGGGTGGGTGGCGAGCAGCCCGCCGTTTCGTGGGCCGCACTGGTCGTGCGGCCAGGAAACGGCGATCCGTGCGATCGCGCTGCTCTACGCGGAGGCGAATCTGGCGCTCGCGCCGACCGACGCCGCCGCGGTCCTCCGCGTGCTGGCCGCGTCGGGCGAACGGATCGCAGACGCGCTCGGTTACGCGGTCTCGCAGCGGAACAATCACGCGATCTCGGAGGCGGTCGGACTGCTCGCGTTAGGCGCTCGGTTGCGCGGCGTGCACCCCGAAGCGGCGCGCTGGTATGCCCGCGGCCGGCGCTGGCTCGCGCGGCTCGTCGTCGAGCAGTTCGCCGCCGACGGCTGGTACGCGCAGCACTCGTTCACGTACATGCGGCTCGCGCTCGACCAGTGCGTGGTCGCCGAGCGCGTGCTGCGCGCGTGCGGCGAACGGCTGCCCGGCGGCGCGGTGCAGCGCCTGCGCGCCGCGGCGGAGCTCCTGCTCGCCGTCGTCGCGCCCGAGTCGGGCGACGTTCCGAACCACGGTGCGAACGACGGCGCGTTCGTGCACCCGATCACGACGGCGGAATACCGCGACTTTCGCGCGATCCTCACCGCCGCGTGTGCGACGTGGAACGTCCCATTGCCGTGCGACGTCGCCGCGGACGCCGAAGTGCTCGCCTGGCTCGGTCTCGACGCGCCCGTCGCGGCCGAGCCGCTGGACGATGGCGTGCGGAGCGGTGCGTCAGGGTGGGCCGCGGCGCGCGTCGGGCCAACGCAGCTGTTCGTGCGCGCGGGAGCCTACACGACGCGACCCAGCCACGTCGACCCGCTGCACGTCGACGTGCGGTTCGGATCCGAGCCGGTCGTCGTCGACGCGGGCACGTTCGCGTACAACGCCGCGCCGCCGTGGCGCAACGGTCTCGTAACCGCCGACGTGCACAACGGGCCGCTGCTCGACGGGCGCGAACCCGGGGTGCGCGGGCCGCGGTTCCTCTGGTACGCGTGGCCCGACGCGCGCATCATCACCACCGAATGGCGCGATGGCGTGGTCACGATCGTCGCCGAACGCGGCCGGCAGGTCCGCCGCGTCGTCCGCGTGACCGCCCGGGACGTCAGCGTCGACGATCAGGTGCCGTCCGGCGTGGCCGCCGAGGTCGCGGTCCGGTGGCTGCTGCACCCCGACGTTTCGGACGAGGCGCTCGATGTCGCGCCGCCGCGCGACACGCACGCCGTGGCATCCGCCGCCACCGTCGTGCACGCCGCAGAAGGCGCGGTCGATGGCTGGTACTCGCCCGCCTATGGTGTGCGTCGGGCGTCGCGCACCGTCGTCGTGCGCCGCGACGCGCGGGACGGCGTCACGATCCGGACGACGATCCGATCGCGACACGCGCGAACGACCGCTGCCGCGTCCGGCGCGACGACGGCCAGTTGCGATGCGGGCGCCGCCGCGTCGCCCACCACGCCAGAACGCCTCACCGCCGCCAGTACCGCCGCATGAAGCAGTTGCTCCAGCAGCTCGACTCGGGGATCACCCGCCTCGTCGACGTTCCCGCGCCACGCGCCGGTTCGGCCGCGCTCGTCGTCGAGTCGCGGGCGACCGTCGTGTCCGCGGGGACCGAGCGCATGCTCGTCGAATTCGGGCGGGCGAACCTGCTCGACAAGGCGCGCCGTCAGCCGGACAAGGTCCGCCAGGTCCTCGACAAGGTGCGCACCGACGGTCTCGCACCGACGCTCGAAGCGGTTCGCGCGAAGCTCGACGCGCCGATTCCGTTAGGCTACTGCCACGCCGGCGTCGTCGTCGAAGCGGGGGAGCGCGTCGCACAGTTCCGCCCCGGCGATCGCGTCGTGACCAACGGTGCGCACGCCGAGTACGTGCGCGTGCCGCAGACGCTCGCGGCGCGCATTCCGGACGCGGTTGGGTTCGAGGCCGCCGCGTTCACGCCCCTCGCCGCGATCGGCCTGCAGGGCGTCCGGCTCGCCGCCCCCACGCTCGGCGAGACGGTGGTGGTCTACGGGCTCGGGCTCATCGGGCTGCTCACCGCACAACTCCTGCGCGCGAACGGCTGTCGCGTGATCGGCATCGACCGCGACGCGAGCCGGCTGGCGCTGGCCGAGCGGTTCGGGGCGGTGGCCGTCGATGGATCCGGCGGTGGCGCGGCGGAGCACGTGCTCGCGCTGACGAACGGCGTCGGCGCCGACGCGGTCCTGCTCACGCTCGCGTCGCAGTCCGATGACCCCGTGCACGACGCGGCGGTGATGAGTCGCAAGCGGGGGCGCATCGTCCTCGTCGGTGTCACCGGACTCAACCTTCGGCGCGACGACTTCTATCGCAAGGAGCTGTCGTTCGCGGTATCGTGCAGCTACGGGCCCGGGCGGTACGACCCCGAGTATGAGGAAGCGGGGCGCGATTACCCGCTCCCGTTCGTGCGTTGGACCGAACAGCGGAACTTCGACGCCGTGCTCGGGCTCATGGCGCAGGGCGCCGTCGACCCGCTCCCGCTCGTCACGCACCGCTTCGCGTTCGACGACGCACCGGCCGCGTACGACGTGATCGCCGGCGCGGCGCCCAACCTCGGCGTCGTGCTCGAATACCCGGACCGCGGTGGGGTGGCGATCGCGACTGCCGCACGCTACGTCGCGACCTCCGCGCCGCAGCCGGCGATCCGCGCGACCGGGCGCGGCGCAATGCCGGGCACCTCGCCGCCTAACGCGGCCCGCGGCGTGGTCGGGGTGATCGGGGCGGGGAACTTCGCGGTCCGCACGCTGCTTCCGGCGCTGCAGCCGACCGGCGCGCGGCTGCACACGATCGTGTCCTCGGGCGGAACGACGGGCGCGATCGCGGCCCAGAAGTTCGGGTTCGCGCGGACGAGCAGCGACGTCGACGCCGTGCTCGACGACGCGGAGATCGACACGGTGTTCGTCCTCACCCGCCACGACACGCACGCGCGCCTCGCCGAGCGCGCGCTCGCCGCGGGGAAGCACGTGTTCGTCGAGAAGCCGCTCGCGCTGACTGAGGATTCGCTCGCGCGGGTCCGCGAGGCGCAGGAGGCGTCGGGGCAGCTGCTGACGGTCGGCTTCAATCGTCGATTCGCGCCGCTCACCCAGGAGCTTCGTGGGCTCCTACGCGGGCGCGCGGGACCGGTGTCGGTGATCGCGACCGTCAACGCGGGCGCGATCCCGCGCGAGCACTGGACGCAGGATCCCGAGGTCGGCGGTGGCCGCATCGTCGGTGAGGCGTGTCACTTCGTCGACCTGTGCCGCGCGCTCGTCGGCGCGCCGATCCGAGACGTGCAGGTCGCGACCGCGCACGATGTCGGCGGTCGGCCGATCGACGACATCGCTCACCTGTCGCTCACCTTCACCGATGGCTCGTCCGCCGTGGTGCATTACGTCGCGACCGGCGCGCGCGCGTTCCCCAAGGAGCGCGTCGAATGCTTCTGGGACGGCAAGACCGCGGTGATCGACAACTGGCGGCGCCTGCGACGGTACGGCGTGTCGGGGCCGCTCTGGGAGCGGTCGCGAGCGATGGACAAGGGACACGCCGAGGAGCTCCGCCGCTGGATGGCGGCGATCCGCGGTGAGGGGCCGGCGCCGATCCCGCTCGACGAACTGTTCGAGGTGTCGCGTTGGTCGGCGCGCGCGGGGCGCCTCGCGCGTGGCGATCAGCGCGCCGACACGCCCGAGTGCTGAAGCGCGCCATCGACGTCGTCGGCGCGCTCGGTGGGCTGATCGTCCTGTCGCCCGTGATGCTCGTCGTTGCGATCGTGGTCGCGCGGCGGATGGGCCGACCCGTCCTGTTCCGGCAGACGCGACCGGGGCGCGGCGGCCGACCCTTCACGATGTACAAGTTCCGCACGATGCGCGACGCGGTCGACGCGGCCGGCCGCCCGCTCGCCGACGCGGAGCGGCTGACGCCGTTCGGCCGATTTCTGCGCAGCACGAGCCTCGACGAACTGCCCGAGCTGTACAACGTGCTGGTCGGACAGATGAGTCTCGTTGGGCCGCGGCCGTTGCTCATGCAGTACCTCCCGCTCTACACGCCCGAGCAGGCCCGGCGCCATGAGGTGCGGCCGGGCATCACCGGGTGGGCACAGGTCAACGGGCGAAACGCGATCACGTGGGAGGAGAAGTTCGCGCGCGATGTGTGGTACGTGGATCACCAGTCGCTGGCGCTCGACTTCCGTATACTCTTCCGGACGGTCGCCCGCGTCTTCGCGCGCGAAGGCGTGAGCGCGGCCGGCGAGGCGACAGCGACGCCGTTCACCGGGTCGGCCGTTCCGAGCTCCCGCGGCACGTGAGTCGGGCGCGCGGCTTGCGCGACCGATCTCTCGATCGTCCGCATGCTGATGCCAATTCGCATTCTGACGCTCCTCGATGATGATGCGAACGGCGGTGACGCCGCCGGACGGTCGCGCGCGCTCGACAACGTCGCGCAGCAGCTCGGCGGCGATCTCGACGTGCACGTCGTCGAGCGCGGTAACCAAGACACGCGTCAGGTGCTGCGCGACGCGATCGCGACGACGCCGCACGACGTGCTCTACCTTTTTGGTCTCGCGCCGCGCCGAATCACCGCCGTGCTCGCGTTGCAGCGACTCGGGCTCGTTCCGCCGGCGCCTGTCGTCGTGGCGCCCGATGGGACGATCCGCGCTGGCGGCGGCGCGCAGAGCGCGCTGCGTCGAGGCTACCTGCGAGCGATCCGCCGTTCGGGTGTGCTCCGTGACGTCCTATGGCACGCGTCCGGCGCGCGTGAGTGCGATGACCTCGTCCAGGTCCTCGGAACGACAGCCCGCGTGCGGATCGCACCGCCGCTGGTCGGCAACACGGCGGCGGTCGACGCGGCGCGGAACGAGCGGCGCCGCGACAAGCGAGTCGGCGAGCTGCGCATCGGCGTCGTCGCGCGCATCGATCGCGAGAGCAACGTGCTCGCCGCGATCGCGATGGCTGGCGCGCTTCGCGGCCGCGTGACGCTCGACGTGTACGGAGCCGTGGCCGACGCGGGCTACTGGCGTGCGTGCGAGCAGGCGATCGTCGCGCTGCCGGCCGACGTCGTCGTCCGCGCACACGGGCCGCTGCCGGCGGCGATCGCAGCGCGGGTGTGGGCCTCGCACCACGTCTGCCTCGTCCCGAGCGACGGCGAGCGAGCAACGCACGTGTTGCACGACGCGCTTTCGGCGGGGTGCCCGGTGATCGTCGGCGATCGGGCGCCGTGGCGAGATCTCGAGGCGCAGGGGATCGGGTGGGATCTCCCGATCAGCGCGCCCGCGCGTTTCCGCGCCGCGCTCCAACGGTGCGCCGACATGACGCAGGATGAGCTCGGCGAGTGGGGGATGCGGGCGGCCGCGTACGCGCGCGCGCGGCGGGACGACGCGGCCGTGCCGGATGCGACGGTCGCGCTCTTCCGTGAGGCCGTCGCCGACGCCCGGATCGGCGCGGCGACGACGCCCGCCGCGGCACGTCCGGCGCTCGCGGCGTGACAGATCGCATCCTCATATGGGGCGGCGGCGGACACGGCCGCGTGGTCGCCGACCTCGCACGCGAGCTCGGACACCGGATCGTCGGCTACGTCGACCGCGACGCGGACAAGGTGGGGCAGGTCGTCGAGCCAGGTGGCGGACGCGTCGTGATGGCCGAGCAACCATTCCTCGACGGAATCGCGCGCGGCGAGCCCTACCCGTGCGACGCGACCCTCGTCGCGCTCGCGATCGGCGACAACGCGGCGCGGCTCGCGGCGGTCGCTCGGCTGAACCCGCCGACCGTGTCGACGCTCGTCCATCCGACGGCGGTCTGCAGCCCGTCGGCACGGATCGGTCCGGGAACGGTGGTGTTTGCGTGCGCGGTCGTGAACGCCTCCGCGACGGTCGGCACGGCCGCGATCGTCAACACCGGCGCGATCGTCGAGCACGACTGCGTGCTCGACGACGGTGCGCACCTCTCGCCCGGCGCGGTCCTGGGCGGCGCGGTGCGCGTCGGTTACGCGGCGTGGATCGGCGCGGGGGCCACGGTGATCCCGGGGGTGCGCGTTGGGCGGAACGCGATCGTCGGCGCGGGCGCGGTCGTCATCCGCGACGTGCCTGACGGCGCGACGGTCGTCGGAAATCCGGCACGCGCCATCACGCGACGCCCGGGCGCCTAACGCCCGGGCTGTCGCGCGCCGCCAGTGCGCGGCGCGTCAGTCGCCGCGCGTGCCGGCCACCTGCCGGCCGATCGACGCGTAGCGGAACCCGAGCGCGGCCATCCGCGACGGGTCGTACAGATTCCGCCCGTCGATGATGACCGGCTGGCGAAGTCCGCTCTTGATGCGCGCGAAATCGGGGTTGCGGTACTCGCTCCAGTCGGTGACGATGACGAGCGCGTCGGCACCGTGCGCGGCGTCGTAGTTGGTCTCGGCGTACTCGATGCGGTCGCCGAGGCGGCGGCGCGCCTCCTTCATCGCTTCGGGGTCGTGTGCGACGACGCTCGCGCCGCGCTCGAGCAGGCCCTCGATCAGCGTCAGCGACGGCGCCTCCCGCATGTCGTCGGTGCGCGCCTTGAACGCGAGCCCCCACACGGCGATACGGCGGCGCTCGAGCGGGCCCTCGAGCGTGTCGGTCAGCTTCTCGAGGAGGCGGGACTTCTGGCGGTCGTTGGCCGCCTCGACCGCTTCGAGCACCTGGAGCGGTGAGCCGGCCGCGTGCGCCGTGCGCACGAGCGCCTGTACGTCCTTCGGGAAACACGAGCCACCGTAGCCCGGGCCCGGAAACAGGAACGAGCGGCCGATGCGGGAGTCGCTGCCGATCCCCTCACGCACGAGGTCGACGTTGGCGCCGACCTGGTCGCAGAGGTTCGCGATCTCGTTCATGAACGAGATCCGCGTGGCGAGCATGGCGTTGGCGGCGTACTTGGTCATCTCCGCGGACGGGATGTCCATGAAGATGATCGGATTGCCGGTACGCACGAACGGCGCGTAGAGCGTCGCCATCACGCTGCGCGCGAAGTTGCTGTCGACGCCGAGCACGACGCGGTCGGGCTTCATGAAGTCGTCGACCGCGGCGCCCTCCTTGAGGAACTCCGGGTTGCTGCAGACGTGGAACGGTACCGAGGCGTGTCGCGCGACGGCCGCTCGGACCTTGGCCGCCGTGCCAACGGGCACGGTCGACTTGGTGACGATCACCGCCTCGCGCGTGAGGTGGCGCCCGACGGTATCGGCGACCGCGAGCACGTGCCGCAGGTCGGCCGACCCGTCCTCGTCGGGCGGCGTGCCGACGGCGATGAAGATCACTTCCGCGCCCTCGACGGCCGCGCCAACGTCGGTCGTGAAGGTCAGGCGCTTCTGCGCCTGATTGCGCTCGACGAGCGCGTCGAGCCCTGGCTCGTAGATCGGCAGGATGTTCTGCCGCAGGCCCTCGATTTTCGTGACATCGAGGTCGGCGCAGGCGATGTCGTTGCCGGTTTCGGCGAGGCACGCACCGACGACGAGGCCGACGTAACCGGTGCCGACGACTGAGATCTTCACGGAGGCGGGGGCTGGGAAGGGTGGGGAGCGGTGGGGCCGTGCTCAGGCGAGCGACGGATACGATGCGGTCGCGCCTAACGCGTCGCCGACCGCCGCGGTGACCCGCGCTTGCGCGTCGGCCGACAGCGACGACGACGACGGCAGACACACGCCGGTGCGGTACAGGCGCTCGGCGACCGCTCCGCCGACGACGTCGCAGTCGGCGAACAGCGGCTGCGTGTGCATCGGGCGCCAGACGGGCCGCGCCTCGATGTCGTCGGCGGCGAGGTGTTCGACGAGTGCCCCGGGCGTCGTGCCGGCGGCGTCCGGGTCGAGGAACAACACCGTGAGCCACCGCGAGTGCGTGCCCCACGCGGCCTCGGCCTGGAACTCGACGCCCGGCACGGCGCCGAGCGCGGCGCGATACCGCTCGAACACGGCCCGCCGCTGGGCGACGCGCTCGGCGAGCACGGTGATCTGCCCACGGCCGATCCCGGCGAGCACGTTGCTCAGCCGGTAGTTGTAGCCGAGCTCCGCATGCAGGTACTCGACCGCGGGCTCGCGCGACTGGTTGGCCCATTTCCGCATGCGCGCGAGCGCGGCCGCGTCCCGCGTGACGACCATTCCACCGCCTGTCGTGGTGATGATCTTGTTGCCGTTGAAGCTGAGGATCGCGTAGTCGGCCGTGGTCGCCGTCGGGCGGCCGCGGTAGGTCGCGCCGAGCGACTCGGCGGCGTCCTCGACGAGCACGACGCCGTGCTCGCGGCAGGCCGCGGCGATCGCGTCGACGTCGGCGTGCTGACCGTAGAGGTGGACCGCGATCAGCGCTTTGGGCAGCACGTTCCGGCGCGCGGCGTCGCGGAGGTACTCGGCGACGAGCGGGGCCGAGATGTTGCCCGACGTGGTCTCACTGTCGACGAACACCGGCCGCGCGCCGAGGTACAGGATCGGCCAGACCGAGCCGGCGAAGGTCAGCGACGAGACCGCGACGCGATCGCCCGGCCCGACGCCGACGGCGCGCAGCACGAGGTGCAGCGCCGCGGTGCCGCTCGTCGTCGCGAGCGTGCGCACACCGCTGCCTAACGCCTCCGCCACGTCCGCCTCGAATCCGTCGAGGTTGGGCCCGACGGACGAGAGCCAGTTCGTACGGAACGCCTCGTCGACGAACGGCTGCTCGCGGCCGCTCATGTGCGGCACGGACAGATAGATGCGGTCGGGCATGTGCGGCGTGAAGTCTGCCTACATTTCGCGAGCTGACACGTTAACCTTTTTCGGGTTGCCCGCGCTACGGCCGAGCACGCGACCTACCGGCCGCGCATCCCCGCTACCCGCGCGCATGCTCCGAATCCGCAATCGCCATCTCATGAGCGCCGACGCGCTGCTGCTCGCGGTAGCGGCGTCGCTCGCGTTCGGGGCGCGATTCGAAACATTCTCGCTACCACGGTCCATCGTCGCCGTGTTGGCGGTGTACGTCGCGTGCTCGCTTCCGCTGCGATTGGCCGCGCTCGCGCGACTCGGACTGTATGCGCGCATGTGGCGGTATGCGGGCCCGGCTGATCTGCGTTCGCTCGTGCGCGCGGCCGCGGCGTCGGTCGCGATCGGCGCGGTGATCGGGCTCTCGATCCCGCTCGTTGGGCTGGCGCGCGTGCCCTATAGCGTACTCGCGCTCGACGGCTTGCTGAGTGCGCTCGTGCTGGCGCTGCCGCGGCTCGCGCTTCGGCTGCAGTCGCCGAGTCCGCCGCGCCCGCGCCCCGACTCGCGCCGCGCCCTCGTCGTCGGCGCCGGCTCGGCCGGGGCGTTCATCGTGCGAGAGATGCGCGAGCACCCGCAGTTGCAGCTGACGCCGGTCGCGTTCGTCGACGATGACCCGTACAAGGCACATCGCACGCTCGAAGGCGTGCCCGTCGCGGGGCGGCTCGACGAGATCCCGGGCGTCGCGCGTCAGTTGGCGATCGACGAAATCGTGATCGCGATGCCCTCGGCGCCGGGCGCGGTGCTTCGGCGCGTGATCCTCGCCGCGCAGCAGGCGGCGGTGCCGACGCGCACCGTGCCGGGGCTCTTCGAACTCATCTCGGGTGCGAAGTCGGCGAGCGCACTGCGCAAGGTCGCCATCGAGGACCTGCTCCGCCGCGCGCCGGTGCGCACCGACCTCGCCCGCGTTCGCAATCTCGCGTTCGACAGAACCGTGCTCGTCACGGGGGCGGGCGGATCGATCGGCTCGGAGCTGTGCCGCCAGCTCGCTCGGCTCGGGCCGCGCCAGATCGTCGCGGTCGGCCGCGGCGAGAACTCGGTGTTCGAGCTCCTGCAGGAGCTCACGCGCGCGTTCCCGGACGTGGAGGTCACCCCCGTGATCGCGGACGTGCGCGATCGCACGCGCCTCGACGCGACGTTCCAGGCGTTCCGGCCGGCGACGGTGTTTCATGCAGCCGCGCACAAGCACGTGCCACTCATGGAGCAGAACGTCGCCGAGGCGGTGCTCAACAACGTCCTCGGCACGCAGGTGGTCGGCGAGCTCGCGGCGCGCCACGGCGCCGAGCGGTTCGTGCTCATCTCGAGCGACAAGGCGGTGCGGCCGTCGAGCGTCATGGGCGCGACCAAGCGCCTCGCCGAAGGCGTCGTGCAGGAGATTGGGCGCGGATCCGCATGCCGGTTCCTCGCGGTCCGCTTCGGCAACGTGCTCGGCAGTCGCGGGAGCGTGATCCCGACGTTCATGCGGCAGATCGCCGCGGGCGGTCCGATCACGATCACGCACCCCGAAATGACCCGCTTCTTCATGACGATCCCCGAAGCAGTGCAACTCGTCTTGCAAGCGGGAGCGATGGGGACGGGCGGCGAGGTGTTCGCCCTCGACATGGGCGAGCCCGTGCGCGTCGTCGACCTCGCGCGCGATCTGATCCGACTCTCCGGCCTTGCGGAGCACGAGATCGAGATCGAGTTCACCGGCATGCGACCGGGCGAGAAGCTCTACGAGGAGGTGTTCTTCGACGCCGAGAACGCCGTGCCGACGGAGCACCCGAAGGTGCTGCGCGCGCGAAACGCGGAGCTCGAGTTCACGCAGGGAGCTTCGCTCGCGGGGCTGATCGCGCTCGCTCGTCGCGATGGCGCGCCAGGCGAGATCCGCCGCGCGATCAAGCATCTCGTTCCCGAGTACAGCGGGGCGATCGGGCACGCGCCCGAGCCGGCACGCGAGGTCGTCGATCCGATCGACGTCCCGCGCCTCGCCGGCGCGCGCTGAGCGCGACGTGCACGCCGGGCATCGCACTCGACGATCGTGATCGACTGGAAGGGGCGCGCGCCGCGCCGGATCGCGATCGTGCACGAATGGCTGGTGAACTACGCGGGGTCGGAACGGGTGCTCGAGCAGCTCCTGCTGCTGATGCCCGATGCCGACCTGTACGCGATCGTCGACTTCGTCCCTCCGGCCGACCGTGCGTTTCTCGGTGGCCGCCGCGCGCGGACGACCTTCGTGCAGCGACTGCCGTTCGCGCGCACGCGCTATCGCGCGTACCTGCCGCTGATGCCGCTCGCGATCGAGCAACTCGACCTTTCGGGCTACGACCTCGTCGTGTCGAGCAGCCACGCCGTCGCGAAAGGCGTGCTGACCGACCCCGACACGCTGCACGTCTGCTACTGCTACTCGCCGCTGCGTTACGCGTGGGATCTGCAGCACGCCTATCTGCGTGAGGCGGGGCTTGGATCGGGTCCGGCCAGCCTCGCCGCGCGGTGGATGCTGCACCGCATCCGCGCGTGGGACGTCGTCTCGGCCGCGCGGGTCGACCGGTTCGTGGCGGACTCGGGGTTCGTCGCGCGCCGCATCCGTAAGGTGTACCGGCGCGACGCGGACGTCGTGTATCCGCCGGTCGACGTCGAGGGCTTCGTGCCGGGTCCGCCGGGCGAGTTAGCACCTGACGGCGGTGGGCCGTACTACATCACGGCGTCGCGGTTCGTCCCGTACAAGCGGATCCCGATGATCGTCGAGGCGTTCCGCCATCTCCCTGACCGGCGGCTGATCGTGATCGGCGACGGCCCGCAGCGACGCGAGGTCGCGCGCGCGGCCGGGGCGAACGTCACGCTACTCGGGCACGAGCCCGGCGACCGGCTGCGCCTGTGGCTGCGCGGCGCGCAGGCGTTCCTCTTCGCCGCGGTCGAAGACTTTGGGATCGCGCCGATCGAGGCGCAGGCGTGTGGCACGCCGGTCATCGCCTTCGCGGGCGGCGCGTTGCGCGAGACGGTTCCGGGCCTGGACGCGCCCGAGCCGTGCGGCGTGCTGTACGACGAGCAGACGCCGGCCGGTCTCGCGACGGGCGTGCGGGCATTCGAAGCGAACGGGGCGCGGATCACCGCCGCCGCGTGTCGCCGTAATGCCGAGCGCTTTTCGATCGCCGCGTTCCGCGCGCGCGTCGGCGCGCTGCTCGCGGCCGCGTACGACGAGTACCGCGCGGCCGTCGAGGGTTGACCGCCGACAGCTCGTGAGAACGGGTCAGGCCGCGCCGCGGCGCGCGAGTACGGCCCCGACCGTTCGGAACAGGATGCGGAGGTCGCGGCCGAGCGACCAGTGCCGGACGTAGTCGAGCTCCATCGCGGCACGCCGCGGGTAGCCCACGCGACTTCGGCCGCCGACGGCCCATGCGCCCGTCAACCCGGGCCGAACCGAAAGCAGCAGGTCCCGGTCCGCGCCCGGGTAGTGCGACAGCTCGCGCGCGACGAGCGGGCGCGGTCCGACGAGCGACATCTCGCCCTTGAGAACGTTCCAGAGCTGTGGGATTTCGTCGCAGCTCGTCAGTCGCAAGAAACGGCCGATGCCCGTGACGCGGTGGTCCGCGTCGCACGGAATCTTGAATCCATTGCGCTCGTACGTGGCGCGAAGCTCCGGGTCGGAGCGCAGCAGCGACTCGGCGTCGTTGCGCATCGTCCGGAGCTTGTAGCACCGAAACACCCGCCCGCCCTGGCCCACGCGCGCCTGCGCGAAGAAGATCGGGCCCGGCGAGCTGAGGCGAACGAGCGCGGCGAGCACGAGCAGGAGCGGCGCGGACACGACGAGACCCACGCCCGCGACGACGACGTCGAGGAGTCGCTTGATTGCGCCGGCGACGATTTGCGATGGGGACTCGTCCGGCGCGTCCACCGGGTCGCGGACGAGCGACACCGGGGTCGCCGGCGCGGTCAGGTCGACGGTCGCGTGCGTCCAGGTGTGGCCCGCCGCGTGACGGTGGCGGCGATCGCGGGCGCCCCGGTCGGCGTCGAGGGTGCCGGGACGCGTGGGTAGCGGATCCGGCGGCGTCAGCACGTCGAGCGCGAGTGGACCGACGACGCCGCCGACGCCCGGATCCGCTGCGCCGGCCGGCGAACCGGCTGACGATCCGGACTCGGTCCGCGACGGTGTGTGTGGAAGAGCGTCGCGGGCCGGCTGTAGCTTACGTCTCATGCAATCAGGGTGGAGTGGCCGTCCTGCGCCGCGCCGAGCGCGAAGTACACGAAGTCGCAACACGGGCGTGCTGCACGGGGCGGAGCTACACCCGGCCTCCCAACTGGTGCCGGAGCGGTGGAACTCTGCGATTGCAACGGGGAACGTAACAGGCGCTCCCCGACGCGGGTAGCGAATGCGTTTCCCCCTTGTGCCGCGGTCCGGGCACGCGGGAATCGTGTCACTTGTCCCGATGCACGGTCGCACCTACGATCGGTGCGACCGCGGGTCGGTCGCGCCTGCCGTGCCTTACATCGCGCTATGAATTCTTTCCGCTTCGCACGACGCGCGGCGCCGCACGCCGGCCGTCGTCTCGTCGCATCTCTGTTGTATGCTGCCTGCTGCGCGGTATCGCGTCCGGCCGCGGCGCAATCGACGGTCAGCCAGTCTGTGGCGGCGCCCGTCGACACCGCGCGCGTGCCAGGGTTCGCCGCGGCGCAGCGCGCGGCGGAAGTGGCGGTCGGGGTCGGCGACCGCGTGCGCGTGCGCGTGTGGCGCGAGCCGACGATGAGCGATGACTTCACGGTCGACGACCGCGGGTCGGTGACGCTTCCGCGCCTCGGCCCGGTTCCGGTCGCGGGACACTCGATCGCCTCGGTTCGCGACACGTTGCTGGCGCGCTATGCCGAGTATCTCAAGAATCCGAGCGTCGATGTGACCGTGCTGCGCCGCGTCAGCGTCCAGGGCGAGGTGCGACTGCCGAATCTTTATTATGTCGACGCGACGAAATCGATCCGCGAGGTCGTCGCCGAGGCGGGCGGACCGACGGACGCGGCCAACCGGGACCACGTCGCGCTCGTCCGCGACAGCCGCACCGTGGCCGTCGGCCGGTGGAGCGATGGCGGGCCGGTCGGCGTGGACCTGCGCTCGGGCGACGAGGTCGTCGTCGGCCGGCGCAGCTGGATCTCGCTCAACGCGCTCGCCGTGGTCGGGGCGGTCGGGGTGCTGTTGCCCGTCGGCCTCACGGTGATCAACTCGTTGAAGAAGTGAGCACTCCGCTCATTCCGGTCGCGCCCGGCGGTCGCGACGTCGGCGTCTCGCTCGACCGTGCCGCGGCGCGGCCGGGCGTCGCGCGGGGCGCCGAGTCCGAAACGGTCGACGTCGGCGAACTGGCCGCGGCGATCGCGCGTGGCTGGCGCTCGATCCTCGTCGGTGTCGCACTCGGACTACTCGGCGCGCTCGCGCTCGTCATGCTCTACCCGCCGATCTATCGCGCGACGTCGACCGTTCTCGTGCGCAACGGCAACGACCCCACGAGCTCGCTCATGTCGCGGTTCGGCGGAGGCGCCGGCGCGGAGGCGCTCGGAGGTGCGGCCCTCGGCGGCGTGCTGAAGTCGCCGCTCGAGACGGAGTTGCAGCTGCTCGGCAGCCGGGACGTGTTCGGGCGCGTCGTCGATTCGCTCGGGCTGCAGGCGCGCGTGCTGGCGCCACATGGCGTCCCGAGCCGAGTCCTGCTCCAGCCGGCTGTGTACGCGGGCGGCTTCAAACGGATCACGTACGACTTTCGCCGTGTCAGCGGTGGCGCGTACGAGGCACGCGGCAACGACTCGGTGATCACGCTCCGGCCTGGGCAGCCCGCCACGCTTCCGGTCGTCGGTCGCGTGACGCTCGGCGACTCGCAGCAGCTGCCGATGGAGTTTCGGGTCCAGTTCGAGGACCGCGAGGACGCGATCACGCGCGTCGACGAGCACATGAGCATCGCCAAGCGCGGCGGCGAGGTCGTCGACGTCGTGTATTCGGGGCCCGATTCACTCACGGCGGCCGCCGTGCCCAACGCCGTCGCGGCGGTCTATCTGCACAACCGGCGCACCGTCGACCGTGGCCTCAACCAGCGGCGCTACGAATTCCTCGCGGCGCAGTCGGACAGCGTCGGACGCCAGCTCGGCTCGGCCGAGGACGCACTCCGGCGGGAGCAGGAAGGGACGGGCGTGTTCGACCCCGAGCTGGCCGGCAAGTCGGGCGCGGACGCGCTGCGTCTGATCGACGAGCAACTCGGCACGGCAGAGGCGGAGCGGCAGTCGATTCACCGGGTGCTCGACGACGCCGAGCGCGGCGTGATCACGCCGCGTCAGCTCGCGGCGTTCCCGACGTTCCTCAAGAGCCCGGCGATCAATTCGATCATCACGCAGATCGCCGAGACCGAGTCCGACCGAACCGAGCTGCGCGAACGGCGCACCGACCGCGACCCCGAAGTCGGGGCGCTGACGCAAAGCATCAACGACCTCGAGCACCAGCTGATCCCGCTCGGCCGCACCTATGCCGCGTCCCTCGATCAACAGGTGCTGGAGCTGCAGCGGCAACGCGACGCCGTGCAGCAGCGGCTCGGCGCGCTGCCGCGGCAGGCCCAGGGAAATCTCGAGCGGCAGCGCGACGTCAAGCTGCTGACGCAGACGTCGATTGGTCTCCAGAGTCAGCTGCTCGACACGCGGCTCGCGGCGATCTCGGAAGGCGGGCAGGTGCGTCAGGTCGACGCGGCGATGGTGCCCAAGCGGATCTACTTCCCGCGGCCGCTGCCGACGTACGCGGTCGGGCTCGTGCTGGGCGCGCTCGCAGGGATGGTGTGGGCGGTCATCGGCGGCGCGCTGACTTCGCGGGTGGCGACGCCAGGCGACGCCGAGCGCGCGACGGGGCTTCCCGCGGTCGCGACCGGACGGGCGCGGCCGCTGCTGCTCGGCGCGACCGTGGACGGCACCGTGCTCCTGTTGCCCGTCGGCACTCGCGCGCCGGTGGCGGGCGTCATCGCCCAACTCGCCGCCGCCGCGCGCCGCCGTGGGCGTCGCGTGGCGATCGTCGGCGCCGATGCGGCGGACGCGGTCGTGAGCGCGGCGACGCGGGACCACGACCTCGTGCTCGTCGAGACGCGAGGACTCGCGGATCCGGGCACCGCGGCCGTGCTCGATCCGGCGCGCGCGGTGCTGCTCGTCGCGGCCGCGTCGCGGGTGCGACGCCGTGACCTCGCCGACGTCGTCACCGAAGTCGAGCGACTCGGCGTCACGTGCCTCGGTGTCGTGTTAGGCGAGCCGCAAACCGCGACGGTGGCCGCGCGCTCAGGTGCCGACGACGTGGCTGCGGCGACGCCCGCCGGGGCGATCGGCGCCGGGCGGGAAGCCGCGGCGCGCGTCTGAGAGGCGACGTGTGACTGTTTCCGCTCTGCCGTTCGGCGCCGCGGCGCAGCGGGCGCCGCGACCCGCTGCGACGGCGCCGCGCAGCCTTGACGGTGTCCGGGGGCTGCGCCCGGTGACGCTGCTGCGTGGCGCGCTCGTGTTGATGATGGCCGGACAGCTCGGCCGCATCCCCGTCCTGACGTCACAGGGCAAGGACGCGCCGGTGCTGCTCAACGAAGTGGTGCTCGCTGCCGTGCTCGCCGCCACGGTGATCGTCTGTGCGCGCGCGCGCAGCCTGCGACTCGACGGGGTGGCCTTCGCGGCCCTCGCCTTCGCTGCGGTCGGCGGGGCCTCGGTGCTCGTGAACGCGCCCGAATTCCGACTGTCCGGCTACGAAACGTTCTACAGCCTTGCCTACCTCGCGCGGTGGCTCGCGTACTTCGGCGTCTACGTCTCGATCATCAACACCGCGACGCCCGGCGACGCGGGCAGACTCTGGCGCACGCTCGAGCGCGCGCTGCTCGGGTTCACGATCTTCGGCATCGTGCAGGCGATCGCACTCCCGGGGTTCGCGCAGCTCGTCTATCCGGAGAACGACGACGCGATGGGATGGGACGTGCAGGGGCACCGACTCGTGTCGACGCTGCTCGACCCCAACTTCGCGGGCGCGCTGATCCTGCTCGCGCTGCTCGTGCTCCTCGCCCGCATGGCGTTCGGAGTTCGGGTCCCGCGTTGGAAGCCGCTTACCCTCATCACGGGGCTGGTACTCACCTTCTCCCGGAGCTCGTTCCTCGGCCTCTTCGTGGGCGGTCTCGTGCTCATCAGCGTCCGTGGATTGCGGCGTCAGTACGCCCGCATCGCGGCGGCCGTCGTCGCGATCGCGCTTCCGTTCACGCCGCTCATCATCCGGTACGGGATGGAGTACCAGAAGTTCACGCTGTCGGATGGCTCGGCGATCCAGCGCACGATCATGTGGCTGCGCGGTCTGACGGTCCTCGCCGACCACCCGCTGCTCGGCATCGGGTTCAACACCTACGGCTTCGTGCAGCGTGCGTATGGGTGGGACATCGTCGGCCGCGACGGGTTCGGCCTTGACGGGGGCCTACTCTTCATCGGCGTCATGACCGGCTTCGTCGGACTCGCGGTGTATGTCGGCATGTACGCGCTCATGTGGCGCCGGTGCCAGCGCGTCTGGCGCGATGCGGCGGCGACGCCCGAAGCACGCGGCACGGCGCTCGGCGTCGCGGCGGCAAGTCTGGCGATCGTCGTCCACAGCTGCTTCGTCAACAGTCTGCTGTTGCCGTTCGTGATGGAACCGCTCTGGGTGCTCTGGGGACTCGTATTCCTCTATCGGCACGAGTCGCGGCCCGTGGTCGAGCCGCGTCGGTCGTTCATCCCCGCGCCGGTATGAGACGCTGGCGGTCGCTGTCGGTCGTCGTCGTCGTCTGCCTCGTGGCGGACGCGTGCGATCCATGCAGTGGCGTGGTGGGCTGCACCGAATCGCCGCGAGTCGGCGTGAGCGGGCAGATCGTCGACCGACTGGCGTACGGGGCGCCGGTGCCGGGCGTTCACGTCCAGGTGATCGAAACCGGCGACAGCTCGTCGACCGGCGCGTCAGCGACCGCGACGACGGACGGGCAGGGAACCTGGGCCGTGTCGATGCCCGCCCGCGCGAACGGTCCGGTCACGGTGGACGTGATCGTGACGCCAGCCTCGCCGGGAACGCCGTACCGCGTCCGCGGGCTCTCCCTCGTCGCGTCGACCGTGCACGGTCAGGGTAACGTGGTCGGGCGTTGGGCGGCCCAGCCGTACATCACCTACGTCGGCACGCTACTCGATCGCACGACAGAACAGCCGATCGTCGGCGCGACCGTCGCGTACACGCGCGTCGGTGGCATTGCGGTGGACACGACGATCGTCACGCAACGGACGCAGCAGACGACGAGCCTGGGCTACTTCACGATCGACCTGCGTCCGCTCGATTTCGCTCCGCTCATCGTCGATTTCAGCGTCGTGCGGCAGGGGCAGGACACTGCTTACATCCGGAACGTCCCGATCATGCCCGGCTACCTCTGGGGACCGCCGACCGCGGCGCAGGGCGCCCAGTTCCGCCTCGGGCTCGGGATCGAGTATTTCGTGCAGGTCGTGAACGACTCGACTGGACGCACCAGCCCGGGGTGGCTGACCTTCACACGCACCGGTGGTGTGTCGGTCGACCAGTCACGCAAGGCGTTCCCCTCGCAGCGCGGCGACACCCTGGATGTGTCGTTCCACCCCACCTCGGCCGGCGTGCTCGTCGGTGACGCCTTCTTCGAGCCCGCGGGCACGCGCGACACGGTGTATTTCCGGAACATGCAGTTTGCGACGTTCGACACCGCGCAGCCGCCGTCGGTGGTTCTGCATTATCGCGGCACGACGGCGGTCCGCGTTGCGCGGCGCTAGCCGCGTCGTCGTCGCGGGCGATCTCGACGCATCGTGTTAGGCCGCGGCGAGGACCTGACGAGCGGGAGACTGCTCGCCCGGAACGTCGTGCTCAACCTGTTCGGGTGGGTGCTCCCGGCGGCGGCGGCGCTCGTGTCGATTCCGGTGCTCGTCCGCGGCATGGGGGGCGATCGGTTCGGGCTGCTGACGCTCGCGTGGACGATCGTCGGGTACTTCAGCCTGTTCGACCTCGGCATCGGCCGCGCGCTGACGCAGGCGCTCGCCGAGCGCGCAGGAGTCGGACGGCAGGACGAATCGCCGCAGCTGACGTGGACCGCGCTGTGGCTGCTCGCGCCGTTCGGCGCGCTGTGTGGAGCGGCGCTCGCCATCGGCGCACCGTGGCTGACGGCGCACGCGCTCATGACGTCGCCGGCACTGACGACCGAGACGACGACCGCCGTGCGGCTGCTCGGCCTGTCGGTGCCGTTCATGGTCGTCACGTCCGGGTTTCGCGCCGTGCTCGAAGCGGGGCAGCGCTTCCGCCTCATCAACCTGCTTCGCGTTCCGTTAGGCGTCCTGACGTTCGCCGGGCCTGCGGCTCTCCAGCGCGTGACGCACGCGCTACCCGCCGCCGTGCTCGTGCTCGTCGTCGTCCGCGTGCTGCTCTGCGTGCTGCACGTCGTCGCGGTCTGGCGCGTCGTGCCGGAGTTGCGCCACGTGCGCGGCCCCCGGCGGGCCGACGTCGTCGGTCTCTGGCGCGTCGCCGGATGGATGACGGTGACGAGCATCGTCAGCCCGGTTCTCGTCTCGGCCGACCGATTCGTGATCGGGGCGGCGCTCGCCGCGTCGGCCCTCGGCTACTACGCGACGGCGAGCGAGGTGGCGACGAAGATGTGGCTCTTCACCGCCGCGCTCGGACCGGTGCTGTTCCCCGCGCTCGCCGCGACGATCGGCCGCGACGACGTGCACGCCGCGGCGCTCTTCGACCGTGCGATGCGCGTGACGGCCCTCGCGGTCGCGGGGCCGGCGCTCGTCCTCGTGCTCTTCGCCCGTGAAGGGCTGGCCCTCTGGCTCGGCGACGCGTTCGCCCGGGCGAGCGCGCCGTCGCTGCAGTTCCTCGCGATCGCCGTCTACGCCAACTGCCTCGCGCAGGTCGCGTTCGCGGCGGTGCAGGGTGGGGGCCGCGCCGACATCGCGGGCAAGCTGCACCTACTCGAGCTGCCGCTCTACCTCGGGGCGCTGTGGGCGCTCCTGCACGCCTTCGGCCTTGTCGGCGTCGCGCTCGCGTGGCTGTTGCGCATGGCGCTCGACGGACTCGCGCTGCTCGCCGGCGCTCGCGCGGTGCTCCCGGCCGGGTCGGCCGCGTTACGCCGCGGGACGGTGCTCCTCGGTGGCGGCGTCGTCGTGCTCGCACTGCTGACGATTCCGACGGGGCTCGGGCTGCGGGTCGCGCTCGGAGGCGTCGCCGTCGCGTTGCTTGCGGTCGGCGGGTGGCGGTATCTCGTCATGCCTGACGAGCGCGTCGCGCTCGTCGACGCCGCCGGGGAGCGCTGGCGCGCATTCCGCTCGCGGAACCGAGACGTGCCGTCGCCGGCGTGACGCCGAGCCGGCGTGCGCCGAATCGAGGTCGCGGCGCGCCCTTCCGTTAGGCGGTACGGACCGCCGTCGGACGCGCGGCGGCGAGAAGTTCGCGTGCGGCGTGCAGCACCTCGTCGGGCGTGACGCGCTCGATGCAGCATGTGCCGTCGCAGGGGCCGAGCACGCCCGTGATCTCGTCGTGGCAGGGCACGCCACCGCGCGGTGCCCAGAGCCAGCGGACGTGCGCGCCCCGCGGCGCCATCGCGCGCGGGTCGGTCGGGCCGAAGATCGTGACGATCGGTGTCCGCGTCGTGGCCGCGAGGTGCAGCAGCGACGAATCGTTGCCGACGAACAGGTCCGCGTGGGCGATCACGGCGCGCGCTTCGACGAGCGATGTCTGCCCGGTCAGGTCGAGCACGCACGCGTTCGGCACGGCGGCGCGTACCGCGTCCGTGTCCGCGCGGTCCGACGGCGCGCCGAGCAGAAGGAACCCGACGTCGCCGTACTCGGCGAGTAGCCGGCGCGCCAACTCGGCGTAATTGGCGCGCGGCCACCGCTTCTGGCCTAACTCTCCCTTGACCGACCGCGCGCCGCCGGGCGCGAGCGCGACCAGCACGTCCGCCGTGGAACGCATCGCCGCGACCGCCCTGTCGAGCGGCTCGGGAAGCGGCTCGAGACGCCACGCCGACGCGTCGCGCGCGGCGTTGCCGCCGCGCGCCGCTGCGATCGCATCGTACCGATCGGCCCAGTGCTCACCGGGGAGCAAGGGGATCGGCTCGGTGAGGAAACGCGCACCTGCGCCGCGGGTGAGGCCGACACGGACGCGCGCGCCGGTCGCGCGGGCCAGCGCGGCGTACACGGTGGCAGCCTTGAACACGCCGGCTCGCGTCGGCGCGAACCGGCGTGCGGCGAGCAACGCCGCTGCCAGCGCCCGCGCGCGCAGCACCGGACCGCCGTGGTAGGCCGCGCGGTCGTCGAACAGCATCACCGTATCGAACAGGCCGAACGACCGCGCGAGGTCGGCCGCGGACGTGGCCGTCAGGATCGCGAGGTCCGCTTGCGGATTCGCGGTGCGGATGCGCGCGAACGCATCGCGCGCCTGCACGAGATCGCCGAGTGCTCCCGGGTGAATCAGGAGCAGTCGATCGCGTACCGCTCGGCTCACGATCGGACGTCGGGAGTCGCGACCCGCGCGACGGGCTTCGGCCGAAGCCCGATGACCGGGGTGTGACCGAGTCGCCGCCGCGTCCAGTAGATCAGGCGGTCGAGCCGGCGTGTGCCGAGCGTGAGGATCGCGAGCGTGTACGCGTGCACGTGCGGGTACCGCCAGAACCCCATGCGCAGGAGGTCCGCGTAGAAGCGCAGGAACGTGCGCACCGGCACGTGTGCCTGGTGCGCGAGCGTCGGATACATGTACGTACCGAGATCGCGGTGCACCCGCGCACGCAGCGGAAAGCCGAGCCGCTGTCCCGCGTCCTCGGCGATGTCGAGATGCGCCTGAAGCATGCGCAGGCTCGTCTCCGGAGGCTGTACGCCGGGAACGAACTTCCCCTTTTCGCGCACGCTCGTGCCGAATTCGGGGACGCCGTCCTTACGGTGATAGCTGAGCACCTGCGGCAGGTACAGCCCACGCATCCGCATCAGCATGTGCGCGGCGAGGTGCAGCTGATAGAATAGCGTGCCATCGAACCGGTCCGTCTCGTGCCGGAGCGCTTCGTCGCGGTTGAGCACGATTCCGGACATCGTCACGAGGCGGCGGAAGAACGTCACCACGGTGTCCGGGCCCGGGTCGAACAGCATCTCGTCCGGGAAGTAGCGCGCGACGGTGTGGATCTGGTCGGGCGTGCCGCGGAAGTAGGCAGTCGTGCGGAGCACGACGCCGACGTCGCCATGGCGCTCGATCGCGCGTGCGACGGTGCGCAACGCGCCCGGCGCGATCAGGTCGTCGTTCCCCATGATGAACACGTACTCGCCGGTCGCGTTGCGCAGCAGCTCGCGGAAGTTCGCGTCGTAGCCAAGGTTCTCGGCGTTCTCGACGTACTTGACGCGGCCGGGGTAGCGCGCGCCGTAGGCCGACGCGATCTCGCGGATCTGCTCGCGTTCGGGCGAGAGGTCTTCGACGATGACGACGTCGAAGTGGTCGTAGTCCTGGCTGAACGCCGAATCGAGCAACGGGCCGAGGTGGCGCGCCCGGTTGTACGCCGGAATGCAGACGGAGAAGCGAACCGGCAGCCGGGGACGGCGGTCCGGCGGTGCGCCGATCGCGGTCGCGTCAGCGGGCGGCGCGGTGTCCGCGTGGAGCGAGGTCGAAGGTGAGGGCATAGTTCATGACGTCGACCGTACCCACGCCGTACTGGTAGGTAACGCCGTTCTGGAAGAGGTAGTTGAGGCGGTTGACCGCGGACAGGTCGACGCGCAGATCGTAGCCGAGGAGCGGGATCCCGCC
>DASWUT010000151.1:0-3810 GCA_036401455.1 Gemmatirosa sp.
GCCGGCCACGTGGGCCCGTGTGGCGCCGTCCCTGAGGTGGGCTCCCCGCTGCCTCGTCGCAAGTGTCGCCACATCGGGAGGCCGCCAACCCGCGCCCGGCACGTGCACCGGCCGATAAAGGGCATGAGTGTCCTCGCGTTCGCTCTGGCCGGGCTCGAACGACGGGGCGGACGCCCGACCACCGAACCAGTGCGCTCTCAGCTGCTCACCGGCCGATAAACCGCATTATCAGCCCTACCTATCGGGATCGTACTCCTTTACCGAGTAAACGTCGTCATGTGCCCGGACGGCCGAAACGCCCGCGCCGGCCTCGGCGTCGACCTCGACCGTTGGTGCCTCGACGCCGTACACGTCGAGGGCCGGATGGAAGAACCCGATCACGTAGCGGCCCGGTGCGACCGCATCAAGCTGGAATTTGCCTGCGGAATCCGTGTGCGCGGTCCGGGATTGCGTCGGATCGCGTGCAAGCACGAGCTCCGCAGTCGCGCCAGCGAGCGGCGCATCGTCTGCAACGCTGTCTACCACGATCCCGCGCACGACGGCACCCACAGTGTCGGTGCGCGATTCTGACGCGGCGAGCAGCGGACCCACCCGGTCCGCCACACCCGTCCGTGGCTGCGTGAGCGCGCGTTGTGTCACGGGTGCACAGGGCGCGAGGCGAGCCGGAATCAGGACACGCCGGGCTCGTGTGCGTAGCATCGCCGTCGGTGTGGCTGTCAAACGCGTTCTGGGCTGCGAGGACGGCGCGGGAACGCCGCGAGGCGTGCAGCCATGCGCCGGCCGCGGTATGTGCCACCAGCGCCGTGCAAGCTGCGGCCGCGCAACGAGTTACGCCAGCGCCGGAGCCCGGCAGGACGCACGTGCATGGCTGCGGATCTTGCAGCCATCCACCCGCGCGACACCGGCAGCTCGGGGGCAGGCCGGCGCGAGTGACGTCTCCCCGGAAAACGCGGACAGGTCCGCCGACCACCTGCCGGGCGAGGCCGCCTGGCTCGTCGGGGAGCTGCGCGCCAGCGGCGAGCGCAAGTACTACCTGACGAGCCACGCGCCTAACGCGACCGTGCGGCAGCTCGCCGCCGCGATCAAGGCGCGGTGGAGCTGCGAGCAGGCCCACCAGCAGCTCAAGGAAGAGCTGGGCCTCGACCACTTCGAGGGCCGGACGTGGCGGGGGCTGCACCACCACGCCCTACTGACCATGATCAGCCTCGCGTTCCTCCAACACCTGCGCCTCGCCGAGGAGCGCGGGCGGGGGAAAAACGCGGCCGCGCCGCGGCGGGCCACCGCCGCACCCGACCCTCCCGGCCGTGCGGCGCGCCCTCGCCGTGCGACTGCGGCGCGTCACGTTCCGGTGCCCGGCGTGCAACGGGCGGCTGACGTAACAGCCGCCCGCGCCCGCCTAGATGTGGCTAAGTAGTGCTGGCACCACGTAGCTACACCTTCAGGCCGCTGCTCAGTTCGCCAGCTAAGCGCGTGCAAGACCGCGGGTTACACGGGCGGGCTCGGTCGGGCGTTCGGCGTGACGGCTCCACCCTGCCCAAACAATGTGGCTAGGTAGTGCTAGGTCGGCCTCGTGCGGTCGCGCGTGTCGGGCGTCCGCCTCGCGAACGGACGGCGTCGAGGCGCGGCGGAGCGGCACCCCGAACGAGCGCGCGGGTCAGGAGCGGCCGAGCAACTCGATAAAAAAGGCGAAGAGCGCCGCGCGCAGCGCACGCGGGTCGGCCGGATTGAGCGCCCCCACCACGCTGGACGCGCGGCCGCCGACGCCGCCCGACGGCGCCCCAATCGTGTGGCTGATCTCGATCGCCCCCTCGCGCGTCGGCGTGAGCCGGAACACGCACGTCGGGGACACGGCCGCGAGCGCGGCGGCCGCGAGCGCGGGCGCGCCGCCGGACGGAGAGCGCGAACTACGGGTGGTCACCGGCCGTTAGGCGATTCGTGAGTTCCACCGTGTACCCCTCTTCGGCGCATACTTCGCGGAGCGCGCGCGGGAGCTCCACGTCGACCGCGACGTTCAGCTGCCCGGCGTCGGCGATTCGGCCGGCCGTCGGTACGGACGCTTCCGCCGTGTGGTCATGGCGCGGTGGTGCCGTTGTGCGCAACCCGCTCGCGACGCGAGCGAGTTCGGGTCGTGCCTCGTGGTCGGCCATGGGACCCGTCGAAGGGGCGATCATACAGCGAACGGTCGGACAGCGGAGACGTCCGCGCCGTGCCCCGTCGGCGCGGGCGTTCGTACCCACACCTGACCTTGCATCAACGCGCGTGCCGGCAGTTGGTACCCAAACTATCGTACGGCGCGCGGCACGAACGGCGGTCGACGCCCGGCGTCTCGCACGAGCGCCTGCGTAAGCACCGCCTGACTCGGACAGCCCGCAGGCGCCGCCCGGCGCGGACGCCGGCGACGACGCCCGGGTCGTTCGGCTCCACTGCCGAGAGCACGGCCGCGCAGGCGCGGCGGTCGGTGACGAGCGCGACGCGGTCGCGTCGCCGCAGGCCCGGGTAGCAGTGCTGCCGTTCAGGGGTGACCGCGGCGGCCGCGGCGCTGTCCGCGCGGGAGCGAGCGTCGTAGCGCCCGTCGCGCCCGCCGGCTCACAAACCCGCCTGTAAGACGTCGGGACGCCGCACGTTGGCGCGGTGACGATCTCACGAGCCGCCGGCGGGCGGGATCCGAAACACGCCGCCTAGTTCTCCTCGATTGTTGTCGGGACATTGCGAAATCCCCCGCCGATCGCCGCGGCGTGCACGCGCACGGGGCGCCGACGCGTGCCGCCTTGCCGACGCGTGCCTAACGGACGTCGCGGTGGCGCGGCCGCGTAGCACCTGCCCCACGGGTCGGCCCGTCCGGTGTGGACGTCGACCGTCCCACCATCGCCCGGGGCTACCCGCCGAGCGCCCAGCCGACCGCTCTAGCGAGGGGCGCGCCGGCCCGTACGTTTACGCTGGGCGAGCAGTCCTGTCTCGCGAGCGGCTGGCGCCCCGGCCGTTCCGACCAAGCACGTGGGAGGCTCGAATGTCTCGCCGTGTCTCGCGCCGTATCGTGCGTGTCCTGCGCCGTGTCGCATCCCGTCGGGCCGTGGGTGTGGCCCGCTCCCTCACCGCCGCGGTCGTCGCAACGGCCGCGCTGGCCGCGCCGCCCGCCGCGCGGGCGCAGGCGCCGGTACCACCCGCTGCACCGCGCCTCGGCGCCCGGTCGGGCCCGGGGACCTGCCGCGTCGAGGGGATCTGGGATCTGGTGTCGGTCGCCGTGAACGGGAAGGACCAGCCGCTCCACGGGCGGCGAGAGCGCAAGTTCGTCGACCGCGGGCACTTCATGTGGATCAGCGAATCGGGGCGGTCGGCGGTGGTCCCGCTCCGCGCCGACGCAGGCCGCGGCCCCGCCGACTCGAGCCGCGCCACCCCGATCACGGGTGGTGCGGGTACGTACTCGCTCGCCGGCGACACCTACACCGAGCACCTCGAATACTTCTTCGACCCCCGCCGGGAGCGGCAGTCGCTGCCGGCCACCTGCCGGACCGAGGGGGGCCGCTGGTATCACACGTACAGCTGGCCCGACGACCCGGCGACGGCCAACGGGCAGCCGCCGCGGACCACCGAGGTCTGGCGCCGCGTGCGGTAAAGCCGCGTGCGGTAAAAACGACGCCGAAATAGTCGTCACCACGCGGCCCAGATGTACGAACGGGAGGCCGCACCGGGGCACCCGTCGCGAAAACGCTAGTGACCGTTGAGAAACGCGGCTGCGGTCCCGTGAGACACAGGTAAGTTCCCCGCGTGCCACCAACTACCTTGGCCGATGCCACGCCGGATCGCTCGCCG
>DASWUT010000152.1:0-1973 GCA_036401455.1 Gemmatirosa sp.
CCGCGCGCACCGCGGGGCCGACGCTCGCCGTCGTCTGCGACCCGGCGGCGATCGGCGCCTCGGGCAGGCGGGTGTCGCCGAGCACGAACCGGATGCGGGCAGGTGGAACGCCGAGTGCGTCGGCGGCGATCTGGGTCATGATCGTGCGTGCGCCGGTGCCGGGGTCCGCGGTCGCGCTCTCGACCGTGACGAGGTGGCCGCCATCGGGGGCGGGCGCGAGCCGCGCGCGGGCGGCGGTCTTCTCGGCCTTGGCGTGGTAGCCCGCGGTCGCCATCCCCCAGCCCACGCGGGCGTCGCCATCGTGCATCGCGCCCGGGTGCGGATCGCGCCGCGCCCAGCCGAAGCGGGCCGCGGCCTCGATGTAGCACGCGCGCAGCCGCTTGCTCGACCACCGGTGTCCGGTCTCGGGGTCTACGTCGGCGTGGTTGCGCAGGCGCAGCGCGAGCGGGTCGATGCCCAACGCGTAGGCGAGTTCGTCCATCGCGCTCTCGACGGCAAACAGCCCCGGCGTCTCGCCCGGGCCGCGCATCGTGAACGGGCCGTTGCGGTTGAGGTGGACGAGATGGTAGCTGGTCGCGACGTTCTCGCACGCGTAGAGCTTGCGCGTCGTGGCCGTGACCGGCGCGACGACACGCAGGTCGAACGGTGCGGTCTGTGCGACGGCGTCGTGCGACAGCGCCGTGAGGCGGCCGTCGCGGGTGGCGCCGAGCTGGATGCGGTGACGGATGCGCGGGCGGTAGCCGACCGAGGTGAACTCCTGCGGCCGCGTCAGCGTGAGGCGCACCGGCCGCCCGACGCGCCGGGCCGCCATCGCGGCGAGCGCGACGTGCGGCCACGTCGGCCCCTTGTGCCCGAACGAGCCGCCGATGTGGTGCTGGACGACGCGCACCTGATGCTCGAACAGCCCGAACCAGCCGGCGACCGTCTTGCGCACGCCATACACCCACGTCGACGGTTCGTAGAGCGTGAGCTCGTCGCCGTCCCACGCGGCCATCGTCGCGTGCAGCTCCATCGAGTTGTGGTGCTGTACCTGCGTGACGTACGTCGCGTCGACTCGCACGTCGGCGGCGGCGAGGCCTGCGGCGACGTCGCCGTGCCGGGTCTCGGGCGCGGCGCCCCACACCTTGGTCGGCGCGAACGGCGCCGCGTCGGGCCCATCCATGTCGAGCACCGGCCGCTCGGTCGCATAGCGCGTCACGACGAGCGCGGCCGCGTGCCGCGCCTGGTCCGGCGATTCGGCGACGACCACGGCGACGTGCTGCCCCCAGTGGTGGATCACGTCGTCCTGCAGCGGTAGATGCTGCGTGCCGGCGCCGCCGCGCTCGCCGGTGGTGTCCATCGCAACGATCGATGGCGTGAGGCGCGTCGCGTCGTGGTGGGTGATGACCGCGAGCACGCCCGGACTGCGCAGCGCGGCGGCCGCGTCGATCGCGACGAGGCGGCCGTGGGCAACCGGGCTCTGGACGACGACCGCGTGGGCGAGGCCAGGGAGGGCGAGATCGGCCGTGTAGTGCGCCCGTCCGGTGACCTTTGCCTCGCCCTCGACGCGGTCGAGCGACGTTCCTTCGACTCCGGCAGTTGCAGCGTGAGGCATGCACGGGTGCGGGGCAATGCGCGGGCCGCCGACCACGGCCAGCGGCTGCTCGCGCGGAGCGCCGGACGCGCCAAGCTCAGCTGACATCGTCGGTGCGCTCAGTCACACACCCGCGCACGAAGCGGCGCGCAACGCGCGCGCGAGCGGCGTTTTCCGGTCCCGACGGAAGCTGTCTTGCGTGAAGAAAATGCAAGGTTCCGCGCCGACACGTCCGCCAGGTCCGTGCGGATGGTGCGTCGTCGACATGGAGCCAAGCGTGGCCCGTGTGGTGCGTCACGCCCTTCGTCCTCCTCAACCAATCCGTCACATGTCGCACGCTCATCGTACCAGCCGTCGTATCCTGCAGGGTGTTCTGGTCGCGGGCTTCGCCGTCGCCGCC
>DASWUT010000153.1:0-7921 GCA_036401455.1 Gemmatirosa sp.
CGCGGTCGCCAGCGCGGCCGGCGCCCCTGGTGCCCTCCTCGGCCGCGCCGAGGCCCGCGCCGCGGCAGACGAAGCCGATCGGCTGCTGCGCGCGGTGCTCGACGGCGATCGGGCGGAGCGGATGCGGGTCGCGCTCGGGCAGGGCGCGTCGAAGGCGCGCGGTGCATTCACCGACGTGCTCGACGCGCTGGTCGTGCGCCTGCACGCGCTCGCGCGCGAGGGCGCGGAGGCGCAGCAGCCGGCGCGCGCGCGGCGGGCGCTCGCGGCGTGCCGCGGCATCGACGCGGTCGAGCGTGCGAAGCAGCGCGCGGCGGGCAACGTGACGCCGCAGCTCGTCGCGGCCGACCTGCTGCGCGAACTCGCCGGCGCGTTCGCGCGCGCCGGCTGACGCGCGGCCGACGCGCCGCGCTCGCGTTAGGCCTGGCCGGCGCGGCGGCGGTGGAGCCGGGCCACGGCGACCTGCGCCTTGGCCCGCGCGACGTGCTGGCCGCGCGCGGCGGGCGTCAGCGTCGTCGGGGCGCGCACCGGGCGGTGAGCGTCCGACGTCGCGGCGAAGCGATCGGCGGCGCGGTCATCGGCAGCCGCTCCGTCGGCCACCGGGGCGAGGCGCGGCAGCGCGCCGGGGCCCTCGCCGTCGCTCGGAACGTCGCGCGCGTAGGCGAGCACGGCCTCGGTGGGCACGCGCACGGTCTGGCCGCTCGCGAGGTGGCCGCGGTTGCGGCCGTGCGCCACGGTTGCAAGGCCGGCGTTGTACCGCTCGAGCCACGTGCGGGGAATGCCAACGCGTTCGGCGAGCGTGGCCCACGTGTCGCGCTTGCGCGTGACCGCCGCATGGAACGCCCGGCGGATTTCGTCGCCGAGGGATGCGAATCGTTCGGCGGCTGCGGCGCCCTGACCGGCCGGAACGCGAACGAGCAGCGCGGCGCCGGGCGGGGTGACGCCGCGCAGCAGGTGGGGGTTGAGGTCGAGCAGGTCGGCGCGCGACGCGTGGCTCGCGGCGGCGACCGCGGCGAGCGGCGTGAGGCCGGGCACGCGCACCGAGTCGTAGGCGAGCGGCGGCAGCTCGCTCGGCCGGATGGCGTAGCGTGGCGCCTCCTTCGCGACGAGCGCGGCCGCGATGAGCTGCGGCACGTAGTTCTTCGTTTCGTCGTGCAGCACGTCGTGATCGGCGAGCGCAAAGAAGCGCGCGTCGCCGGCGGGGATCGCGCCCGCGCTGTCCACGCTCGCGAGTTGCGCAAGGCCGCGCGCGACGCGCCCCGAGCCGCCGTTGTAGGCGGCTGCCGCGACGAAGTAGGAGCCGAACTGCGTCTTGAGCCAGCGCAGCGTACGCACCGCGGCGTCGGTCGACCGCACCGGATCGCGGCGCTCGTCGACCCACCAGTCGACGCGCAGGCCAACGTCGCGCGCCGTTTCGGCCATGAACTGCCACATCCCCACCGCGCGCACGCGCGACGTCGCGTGCACGTCGTACCCGCTCTCGACCAGGGCGAGGTAGGTGAGGTCCTCGGGGAGGCCTCCCGCGCGCAGCTTGCCGCGGATGAGGGCGTCGTAGCGCGACCCGCGACGGAGCCACTCGGTGAAGCGGTCGCGTGCGCTCGTGCTGAACAGGGACACGTACCGCTGTACGCGTTCCTGCCCCTCGAACGGCAGCACGTCGAGGTCCCAGGTGAGGCCCGGTGTATGCGCGAACGGGGCCGTCGTCGACCCACCGAAGCCCGCGGCCACCGTCGGGATCGGGATGGTGATCGCCGAATCGCCGAGCGACGGGCCCGGGATCGGCGACGCGGCGGCGCCGGAGAGCGACGGGGGCGCGACGCTCGGTTGCTGGGCGGCGCCGGGCGCGGCGGAGACTAGCGCGAGCGGTACCGCGAACGCGGCAGCGATCAGGCGCGCGGTACGGAGGCGACGGGGCATCGGCGGGGGGTGCGACGAACGACGAGGGAACGGGAAGCTACGGGCCGCGCCCGTTCGGCGCGATCGCGCGAGCATCCCGGTCAGGACACCGACGCGGCAGCAGCCCCCCACGCTGCGAGATCTATGTGATCCGCGTCACGGACGGCATGCGCCACTCTACACGAGTCCGCCAGCCGACCGTCGGCGACCGTGCCTAACGAACGCGGCGGGCCGCGCCTCGCGCGCGACCCGCCGCTGACCTGTCGTATGACCCCGGTGGGACTCGAACCCACGCGCTACCGATTAAAAGTCGGTTGCTCTACCGGCTGAGCTACAGGGTCGCCGCACCCGCACATCACCCGCACATCACCCGCACATCGCAAGATAGCCGGATGGACGCTGCGTGACGGGTCCACAACCGCTGGACCGTGGCTGCGCCGCGGCGTGTGGTTTGCAGTCCACGCGTCCCCGATGCCCGCGACGCGGCGGACCGTACGCCGCAGCGGGCCGGGGTGACTTCAACCCCGCTCTGCGATGTCGCACGTCCCACCACGCCGCGCGCCGGCCGAACGCCGGGCGGGCCCCGTCGGAGGCGCGCGGACCGACGCTTCCAGCTACGCGCGACCGCACGGGTCCGTGCCGCATGGCCCCGTGCCGCACGGGCTCGTGCCGCACGCGGCGGTGCCCGCCGCGGCTGCCGCGCTCGTCGCCGCACAGGACGCGTTGCGGGGAACTCCGTTCTCGCGCGAGGCCCTCCGCGCAGCGGTCGTGCGCTACGGAACGGTGTGCGCCGACGCCGGCGCGCTCGCCTCCGAGCTCACCGGCGCGCTCGACGCCGCACTCGGCCCCACCCTCGCGCGCTTCCCCGATCCCGTCGCGGCCGAGCTGCGCGTGCACGTCGCGTGGTGGGCCGCCCACGGCTACTACCGCGCGGACTGACCCGCGGGACGGCAGGCGACTGCCGCTGGCACCGGTCGTGCTCGGTACGATGGCCAATGACCGAGCGCACGACCGCCCGGCGCCTGCCGGTTGGCGCCGACCTCACGCCCGATGGGGTTCACTTTCGCGTCTGGGCGCCCGACCGTCGCCGCGTCGATGTCGTGCTGGATGGCGGCGAGCGCACGGTCCCACTCGCGCGCGAGTCGGGCGACGCCGACGGGCACTGGAGCGGACTCGTGCCCGACATCGCCGCGGGAGCGCGCTACCGCTACCGCCTCGATGGCGGCGACACCGGTTCGAGCGACACCGCTCCAGACAACACGTTTCCCGATCCGGCGTCGCGCCATCAGCCCGACGGCCCGCACGGAGCGTCGGCCGTCGTCGACCCGGATGCGTTCACCTGGACCGACGCGGGGTGGCGCGGAATCACCGAGCCCGCGCGGCAGGTGCTCTACGAACTCCACCTCGGCACGTTCAGCCGGGAAGGCACGTGGGACGGCGCGACCGCGCACCTGGGCGCGCTCGCCGACCTCGGCGTGACGACGCTCGAGGTCATGCCCGTGCATCAGTTCCCCGGCCGGTTCGGCTGGGGGTACGACGGCGTGCAGCTGTTCGCGCCCGCGTGCCAGTACGGCCCCCCCGACGCGATGCGCCGCTTCGTCGACCGCGCCCACGCGCTCGGCCTCGCCGTCGTGCTCGACGTCGTCTACAACCATTTGGGTCCCGACGGCAACTATCTACCGCGGTTCTCCCCGCACTACTTCAACCCCGCGCACCACACCGACTGGGGCGATGCGATCAACTTCGACGGTGACCGCGCGGGGCCGGTGCGCGCGTTCTACGTCGCCAACGCGCGCTACTGGGTCGAGGAGTTCCACATCGACGGGCTGCGCCTCGACGCGACGCAGGCGATCCTCGACACGTCGCCGGTGCACGTGCTGTCCGAGATCGGCGCGGCGGTGCGGGCCGCGGGCGACGCGCTCGGCGGGCGCGCGACGTGGATCGTGAACGAGAACGAGCCGCAGGACGTCGCGCTCATCGCGCCGGGCGACGCGGGCGGCCGGGGCCTCGACGCGCTGTGGAACGACGACTGGCACCACAGCGCGTTCGTCGCGCTCGCGCTGCGAGACGAGGCGTACTTCACCGACTACGCGGGGAGCGCGCGCGAGTTCGTCGCGGCGGCCAAGTACGGCTTTCTCTACCAGGGGCAGTGGTATCGCTGGCAGCGGCAGCGCCGCGGCACGCCGGCGTTAGGCGTGCCGCCCTGGCGCTTCGTCCACTTCCTCGAGAACCACGACCAGCTCGCCAACGCCGGCGTCGGCGAGCGACTGCACCAGCTCGCGGCGGCCGGCGCGCTTCGCGCGATGACTGCCGCGCTGCTGCTCGGCCCGCAACTGCCGATGCTGTTCCAGGGGCAGGAGTGGGCCGCGCGCGCGCCGTTCGTCTACTTCGCCGACCACAACCCGGAGCTGGCGCTCAAGGTGCAACGCGGGCGGTTCGCGGAGCTCGCGCAGTTCACGAGCATGGCCGCGCCCGACATGCAGGCCGTGCTCCCCCGCCCCGCCGACGCCGCGACGTTCCGCCGCTGCGTGCTCGACTGGAGCGAACGCGAGCACGACGTGCACGCGGCGTGGCTCCGCCTCCACCGCGACCTGATCGCGCTGCGCCGCGACGACGCCGTGTTTGCCACGCCGCGCACCGGCGTTGGGAGCGGGCCGGGCGCGATCGACGGGGCCGCGCTCACGGACCAGGCTTTCGTGCTCCGCTTCTTCGGCCTCGACGGCGACGACCGGTTGCTCGTCGTGAACGTCGGGCGGACCGCCCGCCTTCCGATCACGCCCGAGCCGCTGCTCGCCCCACCGGCCGGCGCGCGCTGGCGGACCTGCTGGACGAGCGAGTCGCCGTCGTACGGCGGACTCGGTGGCGTCGAGTTCGACGCGAGCGAGGAGCCGCGCTCGCCGCCCCAGCGCCCCGACCTGCGCTGGCCGCGCGAGAACTGGCGCGTGCTCGGCGGGTGCGCGGTCGTGCTCGCCCCCGAGCCGGCGCGCTGAGCGGCCGCCGGGCGCGCTTTTCGCGCGCTGGCCTCGCGCGTGCTGCCCCGGCGCGCCCCTTCACTCGAACGTTCCGTACCTCGTGACTGCTGCTCCCGTAGTGTCCGCCGGCCCGCCCGCGTCCGACCGCCTCATCGACCGCGTCGTGCGGCGGATCCCCGGCCCGGCCGCCGGCGCCGACGTCGACGCGACCGTCGACCGCGAGTGGCTCGTCACCAACGGGCTCGGCGGCTACGCATCGGCGAGCGTCGCCGCGCTGCCCACGCGCAAGTACCACGGCGTGCTCGTCGCGGCGCTGCCCAATCCGTTAGGCCGCATCGTCATGCTCAACCACCTCGTCGAGCGCGTCACCCTCGGCGACGGCACGTCGGTCACGCTGAGTGCGGCCGAGTGGGCCGACGGGCGCCTGCTCGACGCCGACGGCGTGCGACTCCTCCCCGAGTTCCGGCTCGACGCGGGGCTCCCCGTGTGGACGTACCGCCTGGGCGCGGCCGACGCCGCGATGACGATCGAGAAGCGGCTGCTGATGCCCTACCGGCAGAACAGCGTGCACATCACGTACACGCTCACCGGCTCGGCGTCCGCGCGCCTCGAGCTGCGCCCCGTGCTCGACTTCCGCGGCTACGAGGCAGAGGTCGCGACGACGGCGGCCGACCAACATTACCACCTCCGCGCGGAAGACGAGCACTACGTCGTCACGCTCGACGAGCGCCCGGAGCTACCGCCGCTACGCCTCGGCTTCTTCGGCGCGGACGCGACGCCGACCCTCGATCCGCTGCGCACGCCCGACCTGCTCTACCGGGTGGAGGAATCGCGAGGGTACGCCGACCGCGGCGCGCTCTGGTCGCCGGGGCACTTCGCGCTCCACCTCGCGCCCGACGTTCCGGTGACGCTGATCGCCTCGGCGGAGCGCGCCGACGTGATGCGGGCGCTCACGCCCGCCGATGCCGCGGCCGCCGAGCACGAGCGGCGCCGGCGGCTGCTCGAGCTGCCGCACGCGGACGTGCGCCGTGCGCTGGAGGCGGACGTGCGCGCCGCGGAGCTCGTCCTCGCGGTCGACCAGTTCCTCATCACCCCGGCCGGCCGCCTGCACGACCGCGTGCGCGCGCAGGCCGTCGGCGACGAGGTGCGCACCGTGATCGCGGGATACCACTGGTTCACCGACTGGGGCCGCGACACGATGATTTCGCTCGAGGGGCTCACGCTGACCACCGGCCGATGGCGCGAGGCGGGGTTCATCCTCCGCACGTTCGCGCAGTACGTGCGCGACGGGCTGATCCCCAACATGTTCCCCGACGGGAGCAACGACGGCCTCTATCACACGGCGGACGCGACGCTCTGGTTCTTCCACGCGCTCGACCGGTACGATCGCGTCACCGGTGACCGCGCGACGGTGCGACAGCTGCTTCCGGTGCTACAGGACATCGTCGCCCACCACATCGCGGGCACGCGCTTCGGCATCGGCGTGGACCCCACCGACGGGCTGCTGCGTGAGGGCGCGGAGGGGTACCAACTGACGTGGATGGACGCAAAGGTCGACGACTGGGTGGTCACCCCGCGACGCGGGAAGCCGGTCGAGATCAACGCGCTGTGGTACAACGCGCTCGCGAATCTGACGCGGTGGACACGCGAGGAGCGCGGTGCCGACGCCGCCGCGCTCTACGAGGATGCGGCCGACCGCGTGCGCGACGCGTTCAACGCGCGCTTCTGGTATGACGCGGGCGGCTACTTATTCGACGTGCTCGACGGCCCGGACGGCGACAGCACCGAGTTCCGCCCCAACCAGCTGTTCGCGATCGCGCTGCCCAACCCGGTGCTCGACCGCATGCGGTGGGCAGCCGTCGTCGGCGCGTGTGAGGCGAAGCTTCTGACGCCATACGGGTTACGCTCGCTTGCGCCGGGGAGCCCGGACTACAAGGCGCAGTATTTCGGCAACCTGCGATCGCGCGACGCGGCGTACCACCAGGGAACGGTGTGGGGATGGCTGATCGGACCGTGGGTCGACGCCTGGCGCAAGCTGCACCCTGGCGACGATGCGGGGGCGCGGCGCTACCTCGACGCGCTGCTCGACCATCTGAGCGAGTTCGGCGTCGGGTCGGTCGCCGAAGTGTTCGATGCAGAGGCCCCGTACACGCCGCGCGGGTGCATCGCGCAGGCGTGGAGCGTGGCGGAGCTGTTGCGGTGCGTCGCGGCGACGGCGGGATCGCCCGACGGGGCACCGCCGGCGGTGCCCAGCTCGGCGCCGCACGGAAGCGTGGGGTGAGTGCTCGATGCCGCGCGTGATAGGCCGGTGACACCCAGCTGAGGGGCTGACAGCGGCTCACCAGGGTCGTGTGACCCGCGGCGACCGTCGCCTAACAGACCGCGCGCAGGAACTGCTCGCAGTCGTGCACGCCATACGCGAGCTTGTCCCATCGCGCGTCGGGGAGCGAGAGCGGCGCGGCTTCGGCGACGATCCACCGCGACAGTCGGTCGAGCCGCGCCGTCAACGCGCCGGGCGCCTCGGCCGGGTCGGGCGCGGCCGCCTCGACGCGCACGAGCCCCCACATCGGATCGCGCCCTGCGGGGTCACGCAGGCGCAGGTACCAGCTCGCCACCGTCGTGCGGCGTCCACCGCCGACGAGGAACGCGGTCGAACGCTCGCCCTGCCGTAGCGCGAGCACCGTGCGCAAGGCGTCCGCGTCGACGTACAGCGTGCGGTGGCTCTTCACGACGCCGGCCACGCATCCCGCGCGCGCGACGAGTTCGCTCTCCTGAATGCCGCCGTCGACGAACAGCGGTTCGTGCTCCTGTCGGCACCAGCGCTCGGCGAGCGCCTTCTCCGCGCGCTCGCGGTCCTCCTTGACCATCCCGAGGGCGCGGTCGCTCACGGCGAACGGGTGCGCCGAGATCACGTCCTCTCCCGGCCGCGACTCCGCGGCGTCGACGAGGTCGAGTCCGAGCTCGCGCGCGAGGACATCGAGCGCCGCGCGGGCCGCGGCGGCAAGGCAGGCGAGCGGGGCGTAGACGCGACGCTCGACCACCGGACCCCGGCCCCA
>DASWUT010000154.1:0-5331 GCA_036401455.1 Gemmatirosa sp.
GCGCCGAGCCAGCGTGGATCGCGGGCCGTGCGCTGACCCGTCGAGCCGAGCCGCGTTTCCGACGGGTCGGGCTCTGCAGTGGCGCGGGTCTGCCGGGGCGGGTAGCGTGCGGCCATGCCGCCTGCCGCCACCCTCGAGCACTTCGAGCCGTACCGCCGCGCGCTCACCGGCCACTGCTACCGCATGCTCGGCTCCGTGATGGACGCCGAAGACGCGGTGCAGGAGGCCATGCTCCGCGCGTGGAAGGCCGCCGACCGCTTCGAGGGGCGGAGCGGTGTGCAGACGTGGCTCTATCGCATCGCCACGAACGTGTGCCTCGACACCCTGGCCGCCGCCGGCCGGCGCCGCGCGCGCCCGGTGGACGAGGGCGCGGGCCTGGTGGACGTGGACGCCGTCGCCCTGCCGCTCCCCGAGCGGCCGCGCGAGCACTGGGTCGAGCCCATCACTGACGCCGCCGCGCTCCCGGCGCCCGACGCCTGCGACCCCGAGCGCCAGGCCATCCTGCGCGAGAGCATCCGGCTCGCGTTCGTGGCCGCCCTGCAGTACCTGCCGCCGCGCCAGCGCGCGGCGCTCCTGCTCACCCAGGTGCTCGGCTGGACGGCGGTCGAGGCGGGCGAGACGTTGGGCATGAGCACGGCGGCGGTGAACAGCGCCCTCCAGCGCGCCCGCGCGACGCTCGGCGCCCGCAACCCGGCCGTCGCGCCGCGCGCCCTCACCACGGCGCAGGAGCAGACCGTGGCCCGATACGTGGCGGCGTTCGAGCGCTACGACGTGGCCGCGCTCGCCCGCCTGCTGCACGACGATGCCACGCTCTCGATGCCGCCGTTCGCGCTCTGGCTGCGGGGGCCGCACGCCATCACGCAGTGGCTCGAGGGGCCGGGCGCGTCGTGCCGCGGCTCGCGCCTCGTCCCGGTCGACGCCTGCGGCGGCACGCCCGCGTGGGCCCAGTACCGCGACGGCGGCGCCACGCCGTGGGCGCTGCTCGTAGTGGAGCTCAGGGGCGACCGGCTCGCGAGCATGACGTCGTTCCTGGACGTGGACACACTCTTCCCGCGCTTCGGCGTGCCCATGTGGCTGGCGTCGGAGCCGGCGTCGGGGGCGGCCGGCACGACCGCGCTCGGGCGACCGATGAGTTTAGGGCGGCACGCCGTCTAACCGAGTGCAGGCTCACCCACCTACCCCGGAGCACCCATTGGCCACCCTGATCGCCCCCGCCCCGCTCGCCGCCCGCGCTCCCGCCCCCCGCGCCCGCTGGGCCGGGCGGATCGTCACCGGCGTCACGCTCGTGTTCCTCGCCTTCGACGCCGTCGTGAAGTTCGTGCCCGTACCCGGAGCGGCCGCGGCGACGGCGCAGCTTGGCTGGTCGCCGGCCCAGGCCCCGGTGCTCGGCGCGATCGCGCTCCTGTGCCTCGTGCTCTACGCCGTGCCGCGCACCGCCGTGCTCGGCGCCGTGCTCTGGACCGGCTACCTGGGCGGCGCCGTCGCGACGCACCTGCGCGTGGGCAACCCGCTCCTCACGCACACGCTCTTCCCGGTGTACGTCGGCGCGCTCGTCTGGGGCGCGCTCGCGCTCCGCGACCCCCGCGTGCGGGCGCTTTTCGCGCCGCGCTGACCCACCTCCCCCACCGCCTCACGCCCCCGACCATGTCCACCGCCCAGGCCCCCGTCCCCGTCATCACCAACGCCGGCAACCGGCCCGCCACCCGGCATAAGCTGTTCGTCAACGTCCCGGTCGCCGACCTTCAGCGCTCGATCCGGTTCTTCGAGGCGCTCGGCTTCCGCTTCAGCCCGCAGTTCACCGACGCCCAGGGGACCTGCATGCTCGTGGGCGAGGACGCCTATTTCATGCTGCTCACGAAGGAGCGCTTTGGCGGATTTAGCAGGCAACCGGTCCCCGACCCCAGGGCCGGCGTCGGCGCGCTCTTCACCATCAGCGTGGACAGTCGCGCAGCGGTGGACGCGATGGTGCGCGCCGCGCTTGCCGCCGGCGGCAGCGCGCACGTGGCCGAGCCGGAGGACCACGGCTTCATGTACGACTGGAGCTTCCTCGACCCCGACGGCCACGGCTGGGGCGTGTTCTGGATGGACCCGTCGGCCATCCCGGGCGACGACACCGGGGGCGGCGCCTAACCCCCGCGCCCGCCGCCGCGCCGAGGTTCCGCCCGTGCCCGACGCCGCGCACCCGGTCCTACCCGACACCCTGTCGCCCGGCGGGAGGAGGAGCGCGCCGGGCGGCCGCCACTACGGGTGCGGCCCGATGCAGACCGTCTTCCTCGCGGACGGCGGCGAGACGGGCGACCGGTACGCCGTCTCGCTCTGGTAGTTCGACCCCGGCCGGCCGGGGCCGCACGCCCACGCGGCGCACGACGAGCTGTTCTACGTGGTCGAGGGAACGCTCACGTTTCTCGTGGGGGATCGGTGAAGCGACGCCAGCTGCAGCTTGGCTTCGACCGCGGCTGATCATCGACGCGACCCGCTCGGGTGGCGACTGGACCGACGCGCCGCCCCGTCTCACCCGTGACCGATCACCCCAGCCGCACGGCCCCACGCCACTATGCCACACCGTTCCGGGCGATGACCGCGCGGTAGAATGCGGCGCTCAGCTTCGGCGTCCGCCGCTCAGACGCGTAATCCACGTAGTGGAGGCCGAAGCGGTTGGTGTACCCGTCGGCCCACTCGAAGTTGTCCATCAGGCTCCAAAGGAAGTACCCCTTGACCGGCACGCCGTCGGCGGTGGCGCGTTGTAGTTGCGACAGGTAGTTCCGCAGAAACATCACACGGTCCGTGTCGTAGACCACGCCGTCAGCCGCCGGCACGTCCGACGACGAGCAGCCATTCTCGGTGATGTAGATCTCCTTTGCGTTCCAGAGCTTCGCGAGGTGATGCGGCCCCCAGTACAACGCTTCCGGCCCGACGTAGAGCCACGGCGACAACATGTGCGGGTAGGAGGCAGGATTGGGCACCACGGCGAATCCGAGCGCCGAACCGTCCGCGCGAATCCAGGTCGGCTGATACACGTTGATTCCGACGAAATCGAGCGGCGAGGAGATCGTCTTGAGGTCCGCAGCCGTGTACTTCGGTGCGTCCGCGCCGGCGGCGGCGAGGTACGCGTCCGTGTACTTACCCTCCTGAATCACGGTCATGTAGGGCGCGTTCAGCTCCCGCGTCGCGCGCTCGGCGGCGGCGATGTTGGCCGCGTCCTCGATGACCGGCGCGCAGATGGCCATGTTCTCCGCGAGCCCGACGCGCGTGCCCGCCTTCGCGTTGGCGCGGACGGCCTGCACGGCGAGCCCGTGACCCAGCACGGCGTTGTGGCGCGTCTGATTGAATCCGCCGGGCGGGAGCTTGACGCCGGGAGCGTGAATGCCCACGCGATATCCGAGCTCGACGAACGCCCCGAACTCGTTGATCGTGAAGAAGTGCGTGACGCGATCCGACAGGTGCTGTGCGACGTAGCCTGCGTACCGTCCGAACGCTTCGGACGTGTTGCGCGACTCCCATCCGCCGCCGGCGTCCTGCAGCGCCTGCGGAAGGTCCCAGTGGTAGAGCGTGGCGAACGGCTGGATGCCGTTCGCCAGCAGCTCGTCGACGAGGCGGTTGTAGTAGTCGAGGCCCTTCGGGTTGGGCGCGCCGCCGCCCTGTGGAAACACGCGCGGCCAGGCAATGGAGAAGCGGTACGCCTTGACGCCGAGCGCTTTCATGAGCTGCACGTCCTGCTTGTAGCGATGGTACTCGTCGTCGGCGACGTCGCCGGTCGCGCCGGCCACCGTCTTCCCAGGCGTGTGCGCGAAGGTATCCCACACGGACGGACCGCGGCCGTCCTCGGCGACCGCGCCTTCCACCTGGTACGCGGCCGAGGCGGCGCCCCACAGAAACCCGCGCGGGAACGTGCGCTGCTGCGGTTCGCGTGGCTGCGGCGGCGTGTCGTCGACGGTCGCCGCGGCGGCCGACGCGGCCGCGAGCGGCGCGGCCGACAGCAGCGCGGTCGCACCAGCCAGCTTGGCAAACGCGCGACGCGAGATCTCCGCCCCGGTATCCGGACCCTTGCCATGATTTTCGTCGTGATCCATCAGTGAGCTCCACGGTTCAGAGAGCAACGGTTCGATCAGCGCGATCAGGCGCGACGTCCGTCAGGAGTGCGGTTGCGCTGCGGCCGCGGAAACGCCGCGAGGCGTGCAGCCATGCGCCGGCCGCGGTGTGTGCCACCAGCGCCGTGCAACCTGCGGCCGCGCACCGAGTTACGCCAGCGACCGAGCCCGGCAGGACGCGCGTGCACGGCTGCGAGTCTTGCAGCCATCCACACGCGCGACACCGGCAGCTCGGGGGCAGGCCGTCACGCGGACAAGCACGACTCCTTGACGACCGCGCGAAGACGCTGCGTTCCGGGGCAACTCCTCCCGGCCGCCGGACGTCGGCGCCGCGCCGGGGCCGTCCCGAGGACCGCGACCGGCGCGGGTAAGCCCGAGTGCGGGCCCGGGCGTGTCCCGCGGCCGCGTGAGAAGATTCGGTGAGAGACTTCGGCCGCCGATGGCGATTAGGGGAGTAGGGGGCCGCGCGTCGCGGCCCCCGTGCGCCGGTCACGTCCTTCGCGTCCACCTCCCCTTCCTCCCATGTCCACCCTTCCGTCCCCGCTCCCGGCCGCCCGCCCTGGCGGCGTCCGCGCGTCGTTCGCCCTGGCGACCGCCGTCGTGGCCGCCCTGGCCGTCACCCTGGCCGCCTGCGCGGACCCGAGCACCGGGCCGCGCCCGGCCGGCCCCGCCGGCCTGCGCCCCGACCTGGCCATCGGCGCCGCGGCGACTTTCGCCGCCACCGGCGCGGTCCAGACGTACACGGTCGCCGTCACTGGCGTCTACGCGCTCGAGGCCCGCGGCGCCGCGGGCGGCGGAAGCGTCAACCTGAACACGCGACAGCCGACCGCGGGCGGCGCAGGGGCCGCGGCGCGCGGCCAGTTCCGTCTGGTGCAGGGCACCATCCTCACCGTCGTCGTCGGGCAGGTGGGCGCGGCCGCGGCCGGCGAGGGAGCCGGTGGCGGTGGGGGCAGCTTCGTCTACCTGCCGCCCGCCGGAACCAGCACCGGCGGCTCGCTCGCCACCCCGACGCCGCTCGTCGTCGCCGGCGGCGGCGGCGGGGCCCAGTTCGCCCGGGCTGGCAGCGCCGCGCTGGCGGTGCCGGACGGGCGCGGCGGGACGCCCGCGTCCGGCAGCCCCGGCGGAACCGGCGGGGCGGGTGGGACGGGCGGCGTGCTGACCACCCCTGGCGTGTTCGGCGGGGGCGGGGGCGGGGCCGGCCTGCTCGGCCCCGGGTCGGACGGCGACCCGAGCACCAATGCCG
>DASWUT010000155.1:0-2348 GCA_036401455.1 Gemmatirosa sp.
GCGCGGCTGTCGTGGTTGCGGGGCAACCCGGACGCGGTACTTTGGCCGCTCCTCCCGTCGCCCTCGACCCGTCCATGCGCCACGCCGTCACCGCCGCACTGCTCGCCGCCACGCTCGCGATGCCGCCGATCCGGGACGCCACGCCGGCATCAGCGCGCGTCGCGCCGTCCGTCGTCGTCGTGCACGCCCGGGACTACGCCTTCGCTGCGCCGGCGAGCATCGCGGCCGGGACCACGACCTTCCGGCTCGTGAACGACGGCCGGGCGCTCCATCAGATCTCCCTCGTCCGGCTCACCCAGGGGAAGGCGTTCGCCGACCACGCGGCCGCGCTCAAGTCCCACGTCCCGACCCCGTGGGCCATCGGGGCCGGCGGCCCGAGCGCGGCCAAGCCGGGCCAGACGGTCGAGGCCACGGTCACCCTCGACCCCGGCCGCTAACCGCGGCGCGCTGGAGCACGAGGCCGTATTCGTGAAGCTTGCGCCGGGTAAGACGGTCCGGGACGTCGCCACGTGGCTCGAGGGCGGGATGCGGAGCGCCCCCCCGCCGAGGTGGCCCCGGGGATGTCGGGCCTCGGCCGGGGGCGCGCCGGCACCTTCACGACGGAGCTGACCCCCGGGCGGTATGGGCTGGTCTGCGCGATCTCGGACGAGACGGACGGCCGGCTGCACACGGCGCACGGCATGCTGCAGGAGTTCACCGTCGCCGCGAAGTGATCGCGCGTTGTGCGAAGCGCGGCGTCCTCCAGGTTCACCCTGGAAGACCGGTGAGCGGGCGGGCGGCAGCGCGGCGCCGCCGAACGAGGCGTTGCACCGGACGAAGCGGCCCGACCATCGGCGGCCGGTACGGCCCCGTGCGGGCCGCTTTGCAGATGAACTTCAACGTTCGGCGGCTAACGCCTGTTCGAGTGAATCGAGGATGTCCACATGACCGCTGAGTCGCTCTCCTGCTACCGCTGCCAGAGTACCTCCACGCTCGGAATACTGGTTGAGCACTACCCCCCGCATCAGGTGCGCTGGGTTTCAGGCACTCCACGCGGCGGCAGGGCGGGGCGGTTCCTCGGTGAGGGCAGCGGCGACCGCGAGCGGTACCGCGTTGTCACCTACCGCTGCACGCGGTGCGGCGCGCTCGAATCCTTCGCGATAGAGCCAGAGTCGACATGGTCGCCCGTGGGGACCGCCGCCGAACCAGTCGTTGCAGCTGACGCGGCCGCAGGGCGGGCCGTACTTGGCTAGCGGGCGCGTCACCCGCGACGGCCCTGGCGTACGCGCAGCCGAGCCCGTATAACAGCGCTTCCCGGGCCCTGGAGGACTTGACCCATGTCTGCATTCCGCGCACTGCGTCATGGTCCGGTGTCGGCCGCACAGCTCGGCCGCGCCGCGCTTCTCGCCACCGCACTGGTCGCCGTAGCGGCCCCGGCGCGCGCGCAACGCGGCGCACTCGACACGGCTGCGGTGAAGGCACAGCTCGACAGCGCGCGACGCGTCTTCGTCGCCGCGCACGTGGCCCGCGACAGTGCGGCGATGGCCCACGCGCTCGCGCCCCGCCCCACGCTCGAGCTGCCAGCCACCGGCGGGGCGTTTCCCCCGGAGGGCGCCATCGCGGCGTACATCGCGCGATGGATGGACGTCGGTGTCACGACCTATACCCTGCGGCCGTCCGTGGTCCGCGTCGCGTCCGACAGTACGGCGAGCGAGGAGGGGGAGTGGAAGATTCCGGAGCAGGGCGTGAGCGGGCCGTACAGCGCGCGCTGGCAGCGCGGGCCCGATCGGCGGTGGCTCGTGGCCGAGATGCGAGTCCGGACCGACGCGCCCTGACGGGCCCGCGTGTCGTGCCAGGGAGGCCAGCGCACGGGGGCGGCGCCACGGAGCGCAGCCGTCGTGCGCAGGGTGTGCTCGTCAAACCGCGCGAGGACGTGCGGGCCGAAGGCCACGTTCCAGGCGCCGCCGTCGATCTCCTCGAAGCCGACGGCCTCCTCCGCGAGTACGTGACGGACCTTCACCCACTGATCCTCCCAGCGGATGCCGCGGTTGTGACGGACCCGGCGCACCTCCCAACGCGCGGGGTACGCGAGCGGGGGCAGCCGGGCGGGGTAGGGCCGCGGCAACGGCGCGTGGCGGCTCGCGGGCGTCGCTCGGCCTAACGCCTCGTGTGCTCGTTCGTCGTCGTACTCGCAGCGGAGCGGTCGAACACCCGCTGCAGCGGCATCGTCAGCTTGCTCCAGTCGCCGGTGCTGCCACGCGCGTGTTCTGCGCGGCGCCCGTCCACCGCCGGACGAGCGGGACGACGATTCGCAGCACGAACACCCGAAGCGCCGCGACGAGCGGGATCGAGACGACGAGCCCGAGCAG
>DASWUT010000156.1:0-3095 GCA_036401455.1 Gemmatirosa sp.
ATCGTGCCGACGGCGAGGATGGCGACGTCGCGCCCGCGGCGGAGCACCTCCCACGTCCCGACCGGCGCCGCTTCGACGTCGGCGAGCGCGGGGACCGTGTCGGGCGTCGCGTCGCGCGGGTAGCGGAAGCAGAACGGCCCCGCGTCGTGCGCGACCGCGGCGCGCATGAGCGCGAGCATCTCGGTCCCGTCCTTGGGCGCAGCGACGACCATCTCGGGGACGGCGAGCATGTAGGCGATGTCGTACAGCCCCATGTGCGTCTCGCCGTCCTCACCGACGAGTCCCGCGCGGTCCATGGCGAAGATCACCGGCAGGTGCTGGAGCGCGACGTCGTGGATGACGTTGTCGTACGCGCGCTGAAGGAACGTGGAGTAGATCGCGACGATCGGCTTCACGCCCTGCGTGGCGAGGCCCGCGGCAAACGTCACCGCGTGCCCTTCGGCGATGCCGACGTCGAAGAACCGCGCCGGGTGCGCCTTCGCGAACGTCGCGGTGCCCGTGCCCGTCGGCATCGCCGCAGTGATCACGGCGACGCGTGGATCGAGCGTGCCGAGCTCGGCGAGCGCCTTCCCGAACACGGCCGTGTACGCGGGGTTGGCCGTGCTCGCGCGAAGTTGCTTGCCGGTCGCCGGGTCGTGCCCGGGCGGAAGCGCGTGCCACTTTTCGGTGTTCTCGCCGGCGGGGAAGCCCTTCCCCTTCTGCGTGATCACGTGGACGAGGCGCGGGCCCTTCATGTCGCGCACCGCGGCGAGCGTGTCGACGAGCGCGTCGACGTCATGCCCGTCGACCGGCCCGAAGTAGCGGAATCCCAGCTCCTCGAAGAGGATGCCCGGCGTGACGAACGCCTTGAAGCTCTCCTCCCACTTGCGAAGGAGCGCGCTCGGCACGCCCCCCTTGCCGCCGACGGCGTTCGCCAGCTCGTGCACTTTCGTCCGCAGACGGTTGTACAGCGGATTTCGCTGCACCGAGACGAGGTACTTGTGCATCGCGCCCACGTTGGGCGCGATCGACATCTCGTTGTCGTTGAGCACGACGATGACGTCGCGCTCCGCACTCCCCGCGTTGTTGAGGCCTTCGTAGGCGAGCCCCGACGACAGCGCGCCGTCGCCGATCACGGCCGCGACCTTGAAATCCTGCCCCGTGAGATCGCGTCCGGCCGCGATCCCGAGCGCGGCCGAAATCGACGTCGCCGCGTGCCCGGCGCCGAACGCGTCGTAATCGCTCTCGGTCCGCTTGAGGAACCCCGAGACGCCGTTTTCCTGGCGAAGCGTCTCCATCCCCGTGTTGCGGCCGGTGAGCAGCTTGTGCGGGTAGCCCTGGTGCCCGACGTCCCAGACGAGCTGGTCGCGCGGGGTGTCGAGCACGTAGTGGAGCGCGATCGTCAGCTCCACAACCCCGAGACCCGCGCCGATGTGCCCGCCGGTCGTCGCGCAGACCGCGATGAGGCGCTCGCGCATCTCCGCGGCGAGCGCGCGCAGCTCGTCGCGCGAGAAGCGCTTCAGGTCGGCGGTCGACTGGACGCGGGCGAGCAGGGACATGGATAGACGCAACGAGGAAAAAAGCGCGAGGCGCGCACCCGGCTGCGGGCACGTCACCAGCCGGTCACGAATCTACGTTTGCAGCAGACCGAACGGATGTCGCCGCCGTCTGGTTCGCGATCCGGCTCGCGAGCGGCGTTCGGAGCTGGCGTCGCCCCGCTCGCTCACGACCGCCGCGCGACGGAGAATGCCGATACGTAGGCGAGGGCCGGCGTGAGCAGGCCGACGTCGCGCAGCGCAGCACACGCGCTCTCGGCGAGCGACCGGGCGCGGTGCATGGCACCGTCGACGCCGAGGAGGGCCGGATACGTGCTCTTTTGCAGCGCGAGGTCCCGACCCGCCGTTTTCCCAAGCTCGTCGGTCGTCGCGGTGACATCGAGCACGTCGTCGGCGATCTGGAACGCGAGCCCGACTGCGCGCCCGTACTGGCCGAGCGCGGCGAGTCGCTCCGGCGACGCGCCCGCCGCGAGGCCGCCGATCCGCGCGGCGGCGGTGATCAGCGCGCCGGTCTTCGCCGCGTGGATGCGCTCGAGCTGGTCGAGCGAGTGGGCCTGCCCCTCGCCGTCGAGGTCGAGCTGCTGCCCACCGATCATCCCGGCGGCGCCCGAGGCGCGCATCAGTTCGCGTACGATCGCGCCGCCGGTGGCCGTGGGAAGCCCGAGCGCACGCGCGCCTTCGAGCGCGCAGCGCGCGGCGAGCGGCACCATCGCGAGCCCCGCCGCGGTCGCGGCCGCGACGCCGTACACGCGGTGCACCGTCGGCCGGCCGCGCCGCACGTCGTCATCGTCCATGCACGGCAGGTCGTCGTGGACCAGCGAGTATGCGTGCACGATCTCGATCGACGAGGCGAGGGCGACCGCGTCGCCCGACCCGCCGGCCGCGTCATATGCCGCGAGGGTGAGGAGCGGGCGCAGCCGCTTGCCCTCGCTCAGGAGGCCATAGCGCACCGCTGCCGCGGTGCGCGCGTCGAGCGGCGCGAGGTGGCCGTCGCAGACGGTCGCCAGCGCCGCGTTCACCGCATCGCGCTGACGGGCGAACGTCGCGCCCACCGCGTCCGCGCGCGCGTCGTCGCGCGTCGGCTGCACGGCCGTCATCGGCGCACGTCCGCCAGCTCGAACGAGCCGTCCGCAAGTTCGACCAGCAACGACAGCTTGGCGTCGACACGCGCCAGCTCGCCACCAGCGTCACGGAGGCGTGCGACTCCTTCTTCGAACAACTGCAGCGCGGCGTCGAGCGGCAGGGCGTCGCTCTCGAGCGCGGCGACGATCTCGTGCAGGCGATCCAGCGTGTCTTCGAAGCTCACGACGCGGGCGGCAGGTCGGACGACGGAAGGGCGGTCGAGAGCGTGCGCGCACGCACGCGCCCGTCGCGCAGGAGCAGATCGAAGTCGAGATCGGGCCCGAACTCCGCCGCGCGCGTCAGGGGCGCCCCGGTATCGGCCGCGCGGGCGTACGCGAAGCCGCGTCCCAACGTGGCGAGGGGCGACAGCGCGTGCAACTGGGCCGCGCGCGTCGCAAGCACCGTTCGATGTCGTTCGGCGACGGCCTGCAGGCCGTC
>DASWUT010000157.1:0-4085 GCA_036401455.1 Gemmatirosa sp.
ACCGCCGACGGCCCCGGCCTCGACAGCGCGGCGCCGAAGGGCGACGGGCCGACCGGCACGTTGCTTCGGGACGCGGACCTCGCGCTCTACGCGGCGAAGGACGCGGGGAAGGGGCGCGCCGTGGTGTTCGCACCCGAGATGCACGACACGTTCGTCGGGCGCCTCGCGGTCGAGGCCGCGCTGCGCGACGCGCTCGACCGCGGGGAGTTCTCCCTCGTCTACCAGCCGGTCGTCACCATCGCGGACGGAACCGTGACCGGGGTCGAGGCGCTGGTGCGCTGGTCGCACCCGGTCCAAGGAACGATCCTGCCGTCGGAGTTCGTCCCGATCGCCGAGGAGACGGGGCTCATCGTGCCGATCGGGCGCTGGGTGCTGGACGAAGCCTGCCGACAGGCGGCCGCGTGGCAGCGCGCGCGCACGCGCGCGGCGGTCGGGGGCCCGCCCGCCGGCCCGTTCACGGTCGCCGTCAACGTTTCGGGCCGCCAGCTCGCCCGCGCCGAATTCGTCGCCGAGGTCGAGGCCGCGCTCGTCACGAGCGGCCTCAAGCCGGAGCAACTCGTGCTCGAGCTGACCGAGACGACGGTGATCCACCATCCCGACGCCGTGCGGCGCCGGCTCGAGTCGCTCAAGGCGCTCGGCGTCCGGATTGCCATCGACGACTTCGGCACCGGCTACTCGGCACTCAGCTACCTGCGGCAGTTCCCGATCGATGTTCTCAAGGTGGACAAGAGCTTCGTCGAGCGGATCGCGGACGGCGGGCAGGCGGCCGCGCTCGCGGCCGCGATCGTCGCCCTCGGGTCCGCGCTCGGCCTTCGCACCGTAGCCGAAGGCATCGAGAACGCGGCGCAGGCCGCCGAGCTCGCGAACATGGGATGTGCGCTCGGCCAGGGCTTTCACTTCGCGGCCCCGCTCTCGCCCGACGAGGTCGTGGCCGTACTACTCCGCTCGCCCGCGCTCGAGTGCGTCGGCGCTGCCACCGCTCCGGCCGAGTGGTCGTGAGGCGGGCGACGCCGCCCGCCAGCGGGTCGGCGTCCGTCCTTCCCACGTCGAGAACGCGCGTGCGAACGAGTTCACCTCGTCGAAGCCTAACAGAAACGCCACTTCCGCCGCATCGAGGTCGGTGCTCCCGAGCAGGCGACGCGACGTGTCGTGCCGCACCTCGTCGAGCACATGTTGGTAGGTCGTGCCGAGCGCCCCGAGGCGGCGCTGCAGGGTGCGCGGGCTCATGTGCAGCTCCGTGGCGACCGCCTGCACGCTCGGGCGCTCACCGCGCATCCGGCGGCCGACCGCCAGCCGCACGTCGTCGGTGACCGAGTGGCCGGACAGGCGCTCGCCTAACGCTGACTCGAGCCCGGGGAGGAGAACGGCGAGCAGGTCGGCGTTGTGCGTCGCGAACGGCAGCGCCAGCGCCGCCGCGTCGAACACGAGCACGTCGCCCGGTGCGTCGAAGCGCACCGCGCACCCGAAGTGGTGCCGCAACAGCGCCGCGTCGGCGGGGCGCCGCGCCAGCTCGACGCGGAGCGGGCGCACCGGCCGCCCCGTCCCGCGCCGGGCGAGCATGACGAGCGAGGCGAACGCGGCGTCGACGAGCAGCAGCGGCAGGGCGTCGTCGACGTGCACCCAGTGGAACGCCACGCGCGCTTCGGCGCCGACCGTCTCGACGCCGAGCGTTTCGCCGCAGACGACGCGCTTGTAGCGCGCGACGATCACCAGCGCATCGCCGAAGGTCGGCGCGTGCAACGCGGCGAGCGCGGCGACGTCGAACTGGTGCGGGTGCGCTTCGGCGCCGATGCGCAGCCCGAAGGCGCCGCTCCCGCTGACCGCCGCGATCGCGCGCCAGAACGCGAAGAATTCCCCGACGGTCAGGCGTGTCTTCGGCGCGCGGAACCGCTCGCGCGCGATGCCGGCGTGTCGCAGCACGCGCGCCGGGTCGATCCCGACCGCCGCCAGGCGGTCGAGCAGCACGCTCGGCACGAGCACGAGTTCAGCGGCCATCGGCGTCCCTCTCAGGTTCTGGGGCTGCTGGCGCGCTGGGCAGCGAGCAGCAGCCCGGCGACGGGCGTGCTGGCGAAGGCGGGCATGCCGTCGACGTCGGTCGACACGCTGAGCGTGTGCCACGCCGCATCCTCGGCGGTGCGCGCCGCGGCGAGGACGCCCGCGAGGAACACGGCGTCGGAGCCGAGCAGGAGGCGGAGTGGCGGCTCCGCCATCGACGCGACGTGAAGAATAGCCTGGGCGACCTTGACCGGGTCGCTCTGGGCGAGGTCGCCCTGCCCCCGGAACTGGGCGGCGAAGGCGCCGACGGTGTCGCGGTACGCCGGCTGGACGGCGTCGACGCGCATGGATGCCCCAGCCCAGTCGGTGCGCATGCCCCCGGGCTCGGCGATCGTCACGCGAATGCCGAGCGGGCCGACCTCCTTCGCGAGGACTTCGGAGAAGCCGCCAACCGCCCACTTCGCTGACTGATAGGCCCCGAGCCCCGGACTTCCCCCGCGGCCACCGATCGAGGAGATCTGGATGATGTGGCCGGTGCCCTGGGCGCGGAGCACGGGGAGCGCGGCGCGCGTCACGTGCACGACGCCGAAGAAGTCCGTCTCGAGCTGCGCGCGGAAGTCGTCCTCCGTCACGTCCTCGATCGCGTTGACGTTGGCGTAGCCGGCGTTGTTCACGACGACGTCGAGGCGGCCGAACGCGGCGGTGGCCACGGCAACCGCCGCGCGCGCCGCGGCGGGATCGGTCACGTCGAGCGCGACGGCGCGTACCCGCTCGCCGTACGTCGCGACGAGGTCGGCGAGGTCCGCCGGCCGGCGTGCCGTGGCGACCAGGCGGTGGCCGGCTGCGAGGACGGCGGTGGCGAGTTCGCGACCGAGGCCGCGCGAGCTGCCGGTGATGAGCCAGACGTTCGAGACGTGCGACATGGGACCGTTCTCCGCGAGCGGGGGGAGCGTCGAGGGCCGAACCGTCGGCCCGGACGGACGATGCGTTCCCTGGCCCGGCGCGGCACCTCCGATCGCGCCAACGCCGCATCGGATCGCGCCAACGTCGGGATCCTCCGTGCGCGAGCAGTCTCGCCGGCGTCCGCGCCCTCTGCGCGCCTGCCGCGCAGCCGTACCACGTCCGCGCCGCCGGGTTCTCCGGCCGGGGCTGCGCCTGCTAGCGACCCGCTGCCCGCGCGAGCGCCGCCGCGAACGCGTCCACGTCGGTCCAGTCGCCGTCGTACCGCGCGCCGTTGACGAAGAACGTCGGCGTGCCGTTCACCCCACTCCGCACACCGCCGGCGAAGTCGGCGTCGACGCGCTCGCCCGCCGCGTCGGCCGCGACATCGCGCGCGACCGCGGCCGCGTCGGCCCCGGCCGCGGCCGCATACTGGGCCAGATGCTCGTCGTCGAGCGCCCGCTGGTGAGCGTAGAGCGCGTCGTGCATCGCCCAGAACGCCCGCTCGTCCGCGCGCGCCGCGACGCTCTCCACGGCCACCGCCGCGTGGCGGGCGTGTGGGTGGATCTCGCTCAGCGGGAAATTGCGGAACACGAATCGGAGCGGCACGCCCGCATCGGCCAGCGTGCGCTGGACCGCCTTCACCACCCGGGCCGCCTGGCCGCAGTACGGACACTCATAGTCGCCGTACTCGACCAACGTGACCGGCGCGTCGGCGGACCCCTGCGCATGGTCGCTCGCCGAGACCGGGACGCGCAGGTGCGCGCCGGCCTGCGCGCTCACGACGCCGCCCCCGCGGCGACGTCGCGGCCCGCGACCGGCAGGGCGAGCCTCTCCAACGCGTCGAGGATGCCGTCCGCGCCCGGGTTGATGCCGACGGGCGAGCAGTAGCTCCACTGAACCACGCCGTCCGCGTCGAGCACGAACAGGGCGCGCTCGCTCGTCCCCTCGTGCGCGCGGTACACGCCGTAGCGGCGCGCGACCTCACCCTTGGGCTCGAAATCGGCGAGAAGCGGGAAGTGGAAATGCCGCGCGTCGGTGAACGCCTGGTGACACCACACCCCATCGACCGAGATGCCTAACAACTCCGCGCCGTGCCGGCGGAACTCGGGTAGCACCTGGTTGTAGAGCGCCATCTGATCGCCGCACAC
>DASWUT010000158.1:0-3588 GCA_036401455.1 Gemmatirosa sp.
CACCGCGAGGAGCTGCAGCCCGAACACCCCGCCGGCGCCGGCCGCGACGAGCACCACGCCGACCGCCGCCTGGAATACCGCGAGTGCGCGCATCGTGCGGCGGCGCGTCTCGACGAGGCGGTCCTGCGTGGCGACCACGACGTCGGCGCGGTCCGCCGGCGTGGGGCCGGCCCCACGCGTGGTGTGGTGCCGCGGCGCGAGCGCGGCGCCGATGTCCCGCGCGACGGTCGCGAGCCGCTCCGGGCGCTCCCCCGCGCGCGCGTCGGCGCGGACGAACAGGCGCTGCAGGAAGCGGGCGTCGAACAGGCGCTGGCGGGCCGTGGTGAGGGGCACGAACACCGTCTCGTCCTCGTCGAACGCGTCGAGCCCCGTGCCCCGCGGCGCGAGGACCCCGACGACGTCGAACGGGATTCCGCGGAGCCGTACCTGCGTCGCGACGGCGTCGGCGCCCCCGGCGAGGTCCGCCGCGAGTCGGGCGCCGAGTACGGCGACCCGGCGCGCCGCGGCCGCGTCGGCGCTGTCGAAGAAGCGCCCCGCGGCGAGCGGGGCGTCGCGCAACACGCCGTACGTCACGTCGACGCCCGCCACGCTCGCCTGACGCGCCAGCGCCCCGGCCTTGACCGGCAGCGTGCCGCGGTACTCCCCGGCCACGCGCAGCACGCCGTCCACCGCGGCGAGTTCGCGTGCGTCGCGGTCGCGGAGTGTGGTGACTTCCGCGGCGCGCGCCCGCCCGCCCCGCGGCGTCGGCGGGGCGGGGGTCACCGTGAGCACGTCGGCGCCGATGCGCCGGATTTCCCCTGCGGCGGCCCGCCGGGCCTGCCCCGCGACCGCTTCGGCCACGACGAGGCCGGCGACCACCAGGGCGATCCCGAGCGCGGCCAGCGTCGACCGCGCCGGACGGCGGACGACCATCCGCCAGGCGAGCCGCGACGCCGTCAGCATTCGTTCGGCCCGACACCCAGGCGTCGCGTTCACGCGTCGTACTCAGGCGTCGCGCAGCGCGACCGCGGGGTGGAGCGCGGCCGCGCGCCGGGCGGGCAGCACGCCGGCCACCGCCCCGATCGCCACGCTCGCCGCGAGCGCGCCGAGGGACACGCGCCACGACCCGGTCATCGGAAGGCGCATCAGTTGCCCGCCGAGTCGGACGAGCGCGAGCCCGACCGCATCCCCGACCACTGCCGCGCCGAACGCGATTAGCAGTGCCTCGGTCCAGAACTGCCGCCGGATGTGGGCGCGCGTCGCCCCGACGGCGCGCCGGACCGCGATCTCGCGCCGGCGCCCGGCTACGGCGGCGGACATGAGATTCGCGATCACCACGCCTCCGATCGCCATCGCCAGCACCCCGACCCAGACGAGGGCCCGGCGCACGGTCGTGTCCACGTTCGCCACGCGCGCCAGCATGGCTTCCGGGGCGCTGCCGCGGAAGTCCGGGGGCACGCCGGCGGCGGTGCCGTGCCGGGCGCGGAGCACGCGTTCCACGGCCGCCTGCGTTTCCGCCCACCGCGACGGGTCGCGGAGTTGCACGCTCACGGTGCTCAGGTAGTCGCGGTTGAACACTCGGCGCGACGTGGTGCGGAGCGGCGCGTAGACGAGGTTGTCGATGCTGACGCCGCCCGGGCCCGCGCCGTTGGGCGCGAGCACGCCCACCACCTGGAACTCGATTCCGTTCACGCGCACGGACTGCCCGACCGCCGCGGCCGAACCGCCGAAGTAGTCCCGCGCCACGTCCGCGCCGAGCACGAGCACGCGCGCCGCCGCGCGGTCGTCCTCGTCGGTGTAGAAGCGGCCCGCCGCGACCGAGTCGCCGCGGATCGCCTGCCAGTTCGGGGACGCACCGAAGAGGAAGGTGGTGCCCTCCTTGCCGCCGGCCTGGATCGGCGTGTCCGCCTGCGACTGCTCGGCGCCGACGGCGGCCGCGTTCGGGACGGCCGCGAGCGCGTCGGCGTCGCGCGGGGTGAGGGTGGTTACGGCCGACTGCATGGTCGCCATGCCGCGCTGCGCCGGGCCGCCGGGCAGCACGAGGAGCACGTCGAGCGAGCCAATCATCGCCTGAAAGCTGCGGCGGACGGCCGCCCGGGTTCCCTCCCCGGTCGCGACGGTGAGCACGACGGCGAGCACACCGAGGGCGATGCCGAGCCCCATGAGCGCCGCGCGGAGCTTGGCGCGCCGGAGCGCGCGCGCGGCGAGGGTCCACGTCGGATTCGTCACAATTCGCTCCTATGCTGAGATCTGTGCGACCGCGCGCGCGACGCCCGCCGTGCCGGTGAGCACGCCGTCGACCACCGAGACGACGCGGTGTGCGGCGCGCGCGACGGCGGGGTCGTGCGTGACCATCACGATTGTCAGGCCGGCCGCGTTGAGCGACGCGAGCACGTCGAGGATTTCGCGCCCCGTGCGCTCGTCGAGGTTGCCCGTCGGCTCGTCCGCGATGAGGAGCGCGGGGCGATTGACGAGCGCGCGCGCGATCGCGACCCGCTGCTGCTCGCCGCCCGAGAGCGCGTCGGGGTAGTGGCTCGCGCGGTGGGCGATCGCCGCCTGCGCCATCGCCGCATCGACGCGGCCGGGCTCGGCGGGCCCCCGGGCGTAGAGCAGCGGCGTCTCGACGTTCTCCCGCGCCGTCGTGCGCGGGATGAGGTTGAAGCTCTGGAAAACGAAGCCGATGGTCGCGTTCCGGACCGCCGAGAGCGCGTCGTCGTCGAGCGTCGACACTTCGCGCCCGTCGAGGACGTAGCGGCCCGCCGTGGGGACGTCCAGACAGCCGAGGATCTGGAGCAGGGTGGACTTCCCCGAGCCCGACGGCCCGACGACGGCGACGAACTCGCCGCGCGCGACCTCGAGCGACACGTCGTCGAGCGCGACGACGCGCGGCCCCTGGCCGTCGTACACCTTTCGCACCTGCTGCAACGAAATCACGGGGACCTCCGCGCGAGGCGCGCGACGATGGTGGGGCGAGCGTGGGATGGGATGGGGCCGGGTCGGCGCGCGTCACCGCGCCTCGGGGAACCCGCGCGTGAGGACGACGTCGCCGGCCCGCAGGCCGGACAGGATCTCGACGGCGTCGACCTGGCGCGCACCGACCTGCACGGGCACGCGCGCGACCGCGCCCGGCTGCCCAGCGCGGCGGACCCAGACGTAGGCGCCCCCGGCGGACTGGCGGAGTGCGCGCGGCGGGACCACGAGCGCGGTCCGCGCCGGGCCGTCGATGCCGACGCTCGCCGTCATCTGCGGCTTGAGCAGGGCGGCGGCGTCGCCGCCGAGCCGGATGGTGACCTCGTAGTCGACCACGCCCGAGACGATCGTCGCGTCGGGCGAGACGTGCGCGACCACGCCGGCGAACTCGCGGCCGGGGTAGGCGTCGACGGTGCAAACCGCCGCGTCGCCGACGGTCACGTGGCCGATGTCCGATTCGTCGACGAGGGCCACACATTCGAGCCGCGTCGGGTCGATCAGCGTCACGAAGTTCGGCGTCGCGAACGACGCGGCGACCGTCTCGCCGGCGTGCGTCGCGATGGTCGCGACGATGCCGTCGATCGGTGCGCGGACCGCGGTGTGCTCGAGTTGGAGCGCGGCGAGGTCGCGTTCGGCCAC
>DASWUT010000159.1:0-3191 GCA_036401455.1 Gemmatirosa sp.
TCGAGCACGAGCCCGAGCCCGCGCTCGATCAGTCGCGTGAGGGTGGTCCGCCGCCGTGCGGCCTCCGCCTTGGCGCGGATGAGGAGCGCGTCGTTCAGGTCGAGGGTCGTACGCACCGGGGCCTCCATGCAGATATCTGCACCAGCGTAGTCCGCGCGGCGCGGTCGGACAAGCGGCGGTGGCAGCCCTACAGACTGCGCACGTTGGTGAGCCCGCGCTGGGCGAGGATCGCGGCGAGGTTGGCCTTGGCCACGTCGTCGGCGAAGGCGGCGTCGCGGAACACGACCGTGCTCTCGCCGGCGGGGGCAAGGCGGGCGTGCAGCGCGGCGATGCCCTCGGCCAGCGGCTCGGCGTCGTCGCGGCCGATGTGGGCGGCGAGGCAGGCGAGGAGGGCGTCGGCGGTCACGGGCGGCGCGGGCGCGGTCAGTCGGCGAGCAGCGCCCGTGCGCGCACGAGCACCGCGCCGATGACCGGCAGCGGCAGTCGGGCGAACGTCGCGGCGCGTCGACCGCGCCAGTCCAGGCTCTTGAGCTGGTCGGCGAGGACGACGCCCGCGACCTCCAACCCGTCGGGCACCGGCACCTCGAACGGGTAGCCCTTCACGCGCGTGGTAACCGGACAGCACAGGGCCAGCCCCGTGGCGCGGTTGTACGACGCCGGCGACACCACGACCGCCGGCCGGCGTCCGGCCTGCTCGTGTCCGGCCTGCGGGTCGAAGTCGAGCCACACCACGTCGCCACGGTCGGGGGCGGCGGGCGGTGCGGGCGCGGGGTGCGCGCGCGTGGGACGCGGGGGCACCAGCTACCAGACCTCGCGGCCGCGCGGCGCGTCGTCGAACGTCTCGTCGTGCACGTTCTCCGGCGTGATGCCGGCCAACAGCTCGCCGAGCGTCACGGGATCCGCGACCGGGACGGCGACGAGCCGCCCGTTCTCCACGCGAAGGTCCACGGCCGTACCCTCCGCCAGCCGCGCGTCCGCGGCGAGCGCGCGCGGGATGCGCACGCCCAGGCTATTGCCCCACTTCGCGACGGTCACGCGCACGGCGTCCCTCCTCGGGTCAGGTACGACACGCCGGAAGTATAGCCAATGGCTATCCGCCCGTCAGCCGCCCGCATTGCCCGCGGCGTCGGGCAGTACGACGACGAACGCGACCACTTCGAAGTCGTCCGCCCCGCGGAACTCCCCCCGGCGCGCGTGCGTGCCCCCCAGCGTGAACAGGCTGGCTGCGGCGCGCTCCTCCTGCCGCCCCTGCACGGTCGCCACCGCGGCGGCGAGCTGGCGCTGCACGCGCGCCATGTCCTCCCCGCCCCGCGTCAGCCGGTCGAAGCGCTCGCACGCGGCGGCGTCCGGCCGGTCGCGCCCGGCGGCCAGCCGCTTGAGCCGGTCGAGGATCTGCTTGGCCTGCGTGTAGGGCAGGAGCACCGCGGCGTCCTCACGCGGCGTCGGCTCCCCCACGTGCACCAGGTAGTGCGGGGCGAGCGGGTAGCCCGGCTCTGCGCCGCGCGCGGCCGCCTCGCCCGCGGCCCGAAGGCAGAAGATCGTTCCCGCCGGCACGCCCCAGGTGTTGGCGTCGTGCGGGCCCGCCCCGAACGCCGCCGCCACCGCGAAGCTGCCTAACGGCAGCCGCTCCAGCGCGCCCGGGTGCGCGGCCTCGTAGCGGGCGAGGTCGAGCCGGAAGTCGTTGAGCGTGAGGTCGGCGATCGACACGCCACTCGACAGGTCCTCGAGGTCGATCACCGCATCCTGCAGCTGCTGCAGCTGCGTGCGGCGGTACTCGAGGTCGTTCATCTAGTCGCCGCTCTGCTGCTCGATCACGTTCTCCTCGCCCGTCGCCGAGATGTCGAGGAGGACCATGCGGCCGCTCACGCGCTGCTCGAGCTGGATGTACTCCTCGAGCTCCATGTTGGGCCAGAAGTTGACGAGCTGCACGCAGGCGTTGGGCGACCCGATGCGGTCCACGCGCCCGAAGCGCTGGATGATGCGCACCGGGTTCCAGTGGATGTCGTAGTTGACGAGAAAATCGCAGTCCTGGAGGTTCTGCCCCTCCGAGATGCAGTCGGTGGCGAAGAGCAGCTCGACCTCACCCTCGGCCGCCAGCTCGGGCGCACGCTCCTTGGCCCGCGGCGCGAACGCGGTGAGGATGCTCGCCAGGTCCGGACGCAGCCCGGGGAGCGTCGTGCGGTTCCGTCCGCCCCCGGTCACGAGCGCGGCACGCACGCCGAACTCCGCGCCGGCCCACGGCGCGAGCTCCCGGTAGAGGTACTCCGCGGTGTCGGCGAACGCGGTGAAGACGAGCACCTTGCGGTTGCCCGCGTTGATCGGGGCGCGGCACTTGTCCGCGATCACGCCTCGCAGTTCGGCCAGCTTGGCGTCGCGCTCGGGCGTGACGGCGCGCGCGGCCGCGAGCAGCGTGGCGAGCCGGTCGTAGTCCTCGACCAGGTCCTGCCGCCAGCGGACGCGGTCGACGTCCTGCAGCAGCACGCGCACCTTCGTGCCCACGTAGAGCGCGTCGAACGCGGGATCGTCGGCCTCCGACTCCTCGAAGCGTACGTCGTCGACGTATCCGGCCGGCTCCGCGTCGAGGCGGCGCAGCAGCGCGTCGACGGCGGCGAGCTGCCGTTCGACGGTGAGCGCGAACGACGCGACCGAGCTCTCCATGCGTTTGAGCAGGTTGATGCGCAGCAGGTGCACCATGCTCTCCTCGCGGTCGGCCTGGCGGAACACGCTCTCCCCGCCGCGGATCTTGACGCTGTAGCGCTCGTCGTAGGCAGGGCGCCTGTGCGGCAGCACGTAGCGCAGCGGCGCGTACGCGGCGAGCGTGAGGCGGCGGATCTCGGTGTTGATCTCCGCGATCGGCGGAAACTCGCGGGCGCGGTCGACCTCGGCCTTGAGGTTCACCGGCCGGCGACGCTCGGGAAAGTCGCCCGTCTCCTCGGTGCCGTAGTAGCGCTCGACGTGCTTGCGCGACCGCGCGATCGTGAGCAGGTCGAGCAGCTTGAAGTAGTCGAAGCCGAGGCGGTCGAGGAGCGCGGCCGCGGTGCGCTCCTCGTGAGGCGCCGCCAGCCACGCGTTGAACTGCGTCTGCGCGCGGCGCGCGGTGCCCTCCACGCTCGGGATCCCGTGCGCGGCGAGCGCGGCGTCGTCGCCCTCGGTGGCGAAGGCGATCTGGTTCTTCAGGTCGGCCAGCCGAT
>DASWUT010000160.1:0-3231 GCA_036401455.1 Gemmatirosa sp.
ACGCCCGCGCCGGTGAGATCGTAGCCGTCGGCGAGGCGGTCGGGGATGAACGGCACGACGGCGCCACCGACCGCACGCAGCACGCGCACCATGAGCGCGGTCGAGCACATCCCGTCGACGTCGTAATCCCCGTGCACGAGCACCGTCTCGCCGCGACGCACCGCGGTCGCGAGCCGCTCCGCGGCGCGCGCGACACCATTCAGCCGCTCGGGCGCGTGCAACTGGTCGAGACGCGGACGCAGATACCGCTTGGCGCCGTCGATGCCGGCGTGCCCGCGTACCGCGAGCAGCTGGCACACCGTCTCGGGCAGCTGTAGCCCCGAGGCGAGCGCGGCGACGGCTGCGGCGTCCGGCGCGGGGGCGATGGTCCAGCGCGGCCGCGGACGGGGGCGAACGGCCGAACGGGCGGTAGCGGAGGCGGGCACGCGCGCCAATCTACGGCGCTCGCCGACGCCGGGGCTACCGGATGGCGCGGCCGACGCGCGGCCGACGCGCAGCCGCTCCCGACGTTATCGACGGTCGTTCGGGTCGGACTCCGCAGCGTACGCCTCGCGCGACGCGGCGACGCGCCCGTACGTCGGCGAGAGCGCGGCGCGCTCGGCCTGCAACGCCTGCATGCGCGTGATGAGCAGGTCCTTCTCGTCGTCGCGCACGGGCGGCGTGTTCACCGTGAGGCGGCGAAGAATCTCCGCCTTTTCGTTGTCGAGCGCACGCACCTGCAGCTTCACGAGCCAGCTCGCGACCGTGAGCTCTGGCGACGGATCGCGCTCGCTCAGCGTCTCGTCGATCAGCCGCACGGCCGCGTCCGGAAACCCGCGCGCCGCGTCGTCGAGCGGCAGGTCGGGATCCTCGAGCAAGCGCGCGAACAGCTCGCGAAACGCGTCCTCGTGGAAGGCTTCGGGCTGCCACTTCTCGGCCACGGCCTCGACAAGCGTGCGGTCCTGCACCATCGCGCGCACGAGTTCGCGTTCGGCGCGCCGCGTGATCGCGTCGAGCGGCACGCGGGGCACCGCGCGCACGCTGACCCACTCCTCGGCGCGCCGCCCTCGAAGCGACCGCCGCTCGTACGGCCGGAATCCGGGACGATCCTCGCGCCCCGGCGCCGCAGGCACGTACTCGACGCCGTCCGCGCTCACCTCGCGCGGCGCCGTCGGCGCTCCTCGCCGTGGCTCCGCGACCGCGCCGCGCGGCGCTTCCGCGACCGGCGCGCTAGGCGCCGCGGCCGACGCCGCTCCGTACGACGCGCCAGCCCCGCGCTGCGGCGGCGCGTCGACCTCGCGCTGCAGGACGTCGCGGTCCAACCGCGTCACCTCGGCGAGTCGCGCGATGTAGAGGTCCCGCGTGACCGCGTCGCTCGCTGCGCGCACCGTCGGCAACAGCTTGTCGATCGCGCGCCGCGTCCGGTGCAGGTCGGAGAAGTATCCGTGTCGCTGCAGCAGCAGCACCTGCCAGTCGAGCAGGTCCAGCCCCTGCGCAAGCGCGGCCTCCATCGCGTCGCGTCCGTGCGCGCGAACGTACGTGTCGGGGTCCTCGCCGCCCGGCAGCGAGACGATGCGCGGTGCCACGCCGAGCCGGAGCAGCTCGTGCCCGGACCGCACCGCGGCCTTGAGCCCGGCCGCGTCGCCGTCGTAGACGAGGAACACGTTCCGCGTCAGCTTGGCGAGCAGCGTCGCCTGCGACTCGGTCATCGCGGTGCCTAACGGCGCGACAGCCTCCTCGATCCCGGCGAGCGCGAGCCGGAGCGCGTCGAAGTACCCCTCGACGACGAGGGCGCGCTCGGCCTTGCGGATCGGATGCTTGGCCCACGACAGGCCGTAGAGCTGCCGCCCCTTGTCGAACAGCGCGCCCTGCGGTGAGTTGAGGTACTTGGGCGTCTGATCCGGGCGCAGCGCGCGCCCGCCGAACCCGACGGTGCGACCGGCCGCGTCCTGGATCGGCAGCATCAGGCGCCCGCGGTAGTACGGGAACGGCTCGTCCGGCCGCTCGTCGCGCCGGCGCAGCAACCCCGCGTCGAGCAGGCGCGCGTCGTCGTGGCCCAACGCGCGCAACTTCTCGACCCAGCGCGCGCCGTCGCGCCACGCGTAGCCGAGCCCGAAGCGGTCGGCGTCGTCGCGCGTGATCTCGCGCGAGGCGAGGTAGTCGCGCGCGCCCTGCGCCTCGACGTCCTCCCAGAGCGTCGCGCGAAAGAGCTCGGCGGCCGCGGCGTTCGCTTCCCAGAGCGGCTCGCGCGCGTCGCGCTCCTCGGTCGGGCGGTTGCGCGTTTCCTGGACCTCGACGCCGGATCGGTCGGCGACGTACTTGACCGCTTCGACGAAGTCGAGGCCGAGGTGGTCGCGCACGAAGCCGATCACGTCGCCCTTGGCATGGCAGACGAAGCAGTAGTACGCGTTGGTGCGCGGCGTGACCGAGAAGTTGGGCCCGGTCCCGTGGTGAAACGGGCACGGGCCGCGGAAGCTGGAGCCGCTTCGCTTGAGCTTGACGTGCTCACCGACGATCTCGACGATGTCGGCCGCCTCGCGCACGCGCTCGATGCTCTCGGGGGTGATCACGCCGTGCGGGCCCGCGTCATTCGAGGTCGACCACGGTCACCCCGGACCCGCCCTCGTTCCACAGCCCCATGCGGAACGACCGCGCGCGCGTGTCCTTGCGCAGCAGTTCGGTGACGCGCTCGCGCAGCGCGCCCGTGCCCTTGCCGTGGATGATCCGCAGGTGGCGCAGGTCGGCGTGCACCGCGGCGTCAATCGCCGGGAGGAGCGCGTCGTCGACCTCGTCGGCGCGAATGCCGCGGAGGTCGACCTCGCTCTGCGCACGCACTTCGGGCAGCGCGCCGAGCGAGGGGACGACGACCTCGGGCTTGGGGATCTGCTGCGACGTCTTGGCGATGCCATCGAGCGGTACGGTCAGCTTCAACGCGCCGACCGCGACCACCGCGTCGCGTCCGCGCACCTCGAGCAGCTTGCCGAGCTTGCCGCCCAACGTCTGCACGACGACGGTGTCGCCCGGAGCGGGAGGCGCAGGCGGCGCGACGGGTCCCGCGCCGTTGGCGCGCGGCCGCGGCGCGTCGCGCCGCACGACGTTGCGCTCCTCGCGCGCGAGGCGCTCGAGGTGCTCCTGCTGGCCGGCGGCCAGCTCTTCCGCGCGGCGCCGGGCCGCGCGCGCACGCTCGTCCAGCTCCGCGGCGGGCACGCCACTCAGCTCGGCCGCGGCGGTCTTCAGGTCGCGCAGCAGACG
>DASWUT010000161.1:0-2583 GCA_036401455.1 Gemmatirosa sp.
CGCTCGCCCTCAAGGCCGCGCACGCCGCGCTCGGCGGCACCGGTGGGCCGTCGTTAGGCGCACTCGGCTCGCTCGTCGCCGGCGCGCTCGTCGCGCTGCTCGGCTGGAGCGGCGCCGTGCTCGTGCCCGCCGCGCCGCTTGCGCACGCGTTGCGCGGGTTCGGCCGGCTCGCGCCGTCGGACGACCGGCGCTGGCTCGCGCTGTTAGGCGGCCTGGCGGTGCTCGTGCCGGTCGCGGTCGCGCTGGCCGTTGGCGCAGGACGCGGCGAGCCGAGTGCGGCTGCCGGGCTCTGGGGCGGGTTCGCCGCGTTCTCTGCGCGCGAGCTGTTGGGCACTGCGGGCGGGTGGATCGTCGTGCTGTTCGCGGCGTCGGCGCTACTCGTGCGGACGGTCGCGTGGAACCCGGTGCGCGCGTTGTTGACGCCGCGTGCACGCAGCGCGTCCACGCTCAGCTACGCCGACGTGCTGGGTGAAGCCGTGCCTGCGGCAGCCGGCCGGCGTGGGCGCAAGAAGGCGCTGCCGCTCGACCTCGCGCGCGCACTCGAGCCGGCGCCTGAAGAGATGCCCGCAGCCGACCGCGCGATGCTCGAAGCCGCGCGCGACGTCGGCGCGCCTGCGGTCGCCGGTGTCGGGAGCGCCGTCGCGTCCGCGGTGGCCGAGGTCGAATCGGGACGCAGGGGGCGGAAGGCGCGTGGTGCTGCCGGAGCGGCCGAGCCCGTGCTCGACCAAATCCGGAGCGACGTGGCCGCAGAGGCGGTTGGCGCGGAGATGCTCGCCGAGCGGCCGCCGCGCGAGCTGCTCGACCTCGCGCCACCGCGGAACGTCGACGTGAACCGGCGCGAGCTCGACGCGGCCGCGATGCGGCTGGAGGAGGTGCTGCGCACGTTCCGGATCGACGGGCAGATCACCGGCCGCACCGTCGGGCCGACGGTGACGCAGTTCGAGTACACGCCGGCAGCCGGGGTCAAGGTGCGCCAGATCGCGTCCCTCGCGGACGACCTGGCGCTCGCGATGCGCGCGCCGAGCATCCGGATCGTCGCGCCGATCCCGGGCAAGGGCGCGGTCGGGATCGAGGTGCCCAACGCAACGCGCGAGATGGTCGCCTTTCGTGACCTGGTCGAGAGCCGCGAGTTCCAGGACGCGAAGGCTGCGCTGCCCGTCGCACTTGGCAAGGACCTCGAAGGGCGGACGATCGTCGCCGATCTGGCGAAGATGCCGCACCTGCTGATCGCGGGCGCGACCGGCGCGGGCAAGAGCGTGTGCGTGAACACGATCATCACGTCGCTCGTCTATCGCCACACACCGCGCACACTGCGCTTCCTGATGGTCGACCCGAAGATGGTCGAGCTGTCGGTGTACAACGACCTGCCGCACATGCGGCACAAGGTGATCACCGACAGCAAGGACGCCGCGGCCGTGCTCAAGTGGGCGCTCATGGAGATGGAGGAGCGTTACGCGCTGCTGGCTGAGAACGGATGCCGAAACCTGCAGGATTTCAACCGGCGCGTGCGACAACACGCGGAGGGACAGGGCGCGCCGCTCAAGGCGAAGATCCCGTCCGACACGGGGTTCCTCTACAACGAGTACACGAAAGGGGAGTTGCCCTACGTCGTCGTGGTGATCGACGAGATGGCGGATCTGATGATGACGGTGCAGGGCGAGGTCGAGACCCCGATCGCGCGGCTCGCGCAGAAGGCGCGGGCGATCGGTATCCACCTCATCATCGCGACGCAGCGCCCGAGCGTGAACGTGATCACGGGGCTGATCAAGGCGAACTTCCCGAGCCGGATCGCGTTCCGCGTCGCGTCGCAGATCGACAGCCGGACGATCATCGACGGTGCAGGCGCCGAGCTGCTGCTCGGGAACGGGGACCTGCTATTCATTCCGCCGGGGAGCAGCGAACCGTCGCGGATTCAGGGCGCATACCTGTCGAGCGAGGAGACGGAACGTCTGATGGGGTGGTACCGCGACCGGGCCGAGGGGACATCGGCCGAGGCGCGGGCGCGGGCAGCGGGCGTGGACGCGGAGCTCGCCGCGGCCCGCGACGGAGAGGAGGACATCCTCGAAGTCGTGCGCCGGCGCGAGGCGCTCGACGCGGGGACGGGAAGCGAGGACGAGCCGGACGCGGGCGAGCGCGACAAGCTGTTCTACGAGGCGGCCGAGGTGTGCATCCAGCACCAGGGCGGCTCGACCTCGCTGCTGCAGCGGCGGCTCAAGATCGGATATGGGCGCGCGGCGCGAATCATCGACCAGTTGAACACCGCGGGCGTGCTCGGGCCGCCGGACGGGTCCAAGCCGCGCGACGTGCTGATCGGGATCGAGGAGCTGCATCGCTTGCCGGCCGGCCGCGACTGACGTGCGCGCAGCCCGGCGTGGGGCGGCATCGTGATCCTGCTCGACCCTGCCGCGCGCCTCGTCGTCGCGCACCGTGGCGATTCGGCGCACGCGCCGGAGAACACGATCGAGAGCTTCGAGCGCGCCGTCTCGTTAGGCGCGCATGCGCTCGAGTTCGACTGTCGCGTGTCGGCAGACGGCGTCGCGGGCGTCGTGCACGACGAGACGCTCGACCGCACGACGGACGGGC
>DASWUT010000162.1:0-2490 GCA_036401455.1 Gemmatirosa sp.
CGCCGCGCGGCCGTTCAACGCGGCCCTCGCGTTGGCACTCGTCGCGATCGGGCGCGGCGTCGTGCGCACCGCTGATGTCGGGCCGAACGTGGCGCTCGATCAGTGCGTGATCGCGACCGGATGGGGCACGCGTCGCGTGGAGGATTGGCGCCGTGGCCTGCGCGGGATCGCCGCGATGGCGCAGACGCCCGCCGGACGCGCGGCCCTCAACGGGTGCCCGGCGCTCGCCACACTCGCCGCGCAGCTAGCCACGCTCGACGGCCTCACCCCCCGCGCGGCCCCGCGCACGCTGGAGCAGGCGCTGGCCGAGTTGGATGCGTCGCTCGAACCCGGCGCACCGGCGGACGACGTTCCTGACGCGGCCGCCGCGGACGTGCTGCCGGCAGACCTGACGGCTGGACAGCGCGCCATGCTGGAGCGCCTCCGGACGCACGCGCCGCACGTCTATGACTTCGTGCTCTGTCCCCGGGTGTCGCCGTCCGGCGAGACCGAGCCGCTCCGCGCGGCGACGATCGGGCACGTGCTCGAGTGCGTGGATCACCTCCTCGCGGCGTACCTGCGCGTGCGGCCGCTGCTCGCAGACGTCGGCGCACCCGTCTACACCCTGCGTGACCTGACGCCCGCGGCCCTCGTGCACGTTCGGGTGCCGGCCCGACTGCTAACCATTCCGCCGCCGGCCGTCCGGTACCGCCCGGGCGTCGTCGCCATGCTGTCCCAGACCGCGTTCGGGACGGAGGTCGGGCCGAATGGCGTGGAGCAGACCGTTCCGCTCCTACACCTGTTGCTCGACCGGCAGGTGGAGGCGAGTCGTGCCCACTCGCCCGCGATCGCCCACCCCGCACTCGGCGCGGGTGCGCCGGGTGGCGCGTCCGGGTACACGCAGGCCCTGCGGGCCAGCGCGCGGAATTTCCAGCACGCGCTCGACCGCTGGCTCCAGACCACGACGTACCCCGGGACGCCGGAACGCGCCCACCTGGTGGGCCTGCTGGACGCGGCGCGCCGCGTCGCCCACGACGTCGCAGTTGGCGTGGCGCGATGTGCGCCGTGCAAACAGCCCACGCGGCTCCTCGCACTGGTCACCCTGCCGCAGTTGATCTGCGTCGGACTCCCGCGGCTCACGGCGTATCTCCTGGCGGCGTACCGGGGCTACTGTGTGGCGGGGCGTGCCCACGATCTCCCGCCGGACTTCACCCTGCTCGTCGAGAGCTGCTTCACAACGGCCGTCTTCGCCGCGGACACCCTGCGCGACAAGAACCTGCGCAACGCGAGGTTCGGCCACGAGGTGCGCGTCGTGCGCACCGGCACGGGCGCGAACGCCGTCATCACCAGTGTACACACGCGGTTCACCGGTTTCGGCGGTGACAATCCGTCCGCCGCGCTCAAGATCAAACACGAGTGGGTCGCGGACGCCAGCGGACGGCGCCGCCGCCGCGAGCGGGTGCGCGAACACCGCTGGTCGCCCGCGATCGTCACGCCCGAGCTGTGGCAGCTCGCCCTCGCGGTGCGCGATGCCAAGCGGCCGCGCGATGGGGCCGCTCGGGACGCGCAGTCGTCGGGGGCGACACCGCACGGGTCGCCCCTCCTCACGGCGACAACCAACCCCGGGCGGCGCCTCTCACGGAAGTCGCTGCGCGCGCGCGTCGCGCGGGTGCTCCACTGGGTCTGCCGCGAGGTCCTGGGCCGGACGCTGCCCGCGTGGACGGTGTTCTGCCGCACCCGGGGACGCGACTACTACGGCCTGTTCGGCTCGCAGGTCCTCCGCGCCCTCCAGGCGACCTACTGGCTCGGGGTGCGGGAGCGCGACGTGATCGGGGCGGGACTGAGCGCCGCGGACCGGCGTCGGCTGCGGGCCGCCGCGCGGCCGGGATTCGATGCGTTCGGCGTGGACACGGCCGTGTACGGGATGCACCAGATGAACGACGTGAAGGCCACGCTGGAGACGAGCTACGTGCACCTCACGGCGGAAGCCGCCGCACGGCGGTGCACGTCGCCCGACACCATGCCCTGGGACCGGCGGTGGGAACACGAGCGGGCGTACGACACGTGGATGGACCGTGTCGCGCTCGGGGACGAGATCGTGTGGCACCGCCAGATCGGGCTGCCGCTGCCGCCGGGGCTCCGGCTGTCCGACCTCGCACCGGGCGGTGCCTGAGCCTTGGTACACGGGAGGCTCGCTGGCTCGGTCCGTTCCGCCAGGGGCAGTGTGCGCCTCGGACCGAGCAGACCGGGGCGGACCCCGCGTCGGTGTCCGACTCGCGTCAGCGGTAGATGGAGACGCGGTCGTGCGGTGAGGGGCTGCCACGCCGGCGGGGCAGGTTGCGCTTGGAGCTGCCGCCACACGCACGCCGCATCGGCCGCTGCGTCGGACGAGCTGGATGGGCGGCGGGACGCGTACGAGGGCCCCGCGCGTCCTAACGCGACGTCGGCGCCACGTCCCCCGCTGATATCACCAGCATCCGCGCGGGGTCGACCCGGGGTCCGCCCCGCGTG
>DASWUT010000163.1:0-4758 GCA_036401455.1 Gemmatirosa sp.
TCGGCCAGGCCCGACCGAAGACGGACGCGCGCCTCGTGCGACTGCGTCAGCACCGGGAACGCGAAGTGCGACGACCGCGCCACCGCCTCCTCGTCCCACATGAGGCGCACGCCGGGCACATCGGCGAGCAGGTTCCGGTACCGGCCGACGGCCCGACGGCGCGCCTCGATCTCCCCGGCCAGGCGGCCGATGCGCGCGAGGCCCAGAGCGGCCCGCGGTTCGTCGAGCCGGTAGTTGTTGCCCACGTCGACGACGTCGTACGACTCGGAGTGCCCGCGGTGGCGGTCCCAGGTGCTCGTGGTCATCGCGTGGGAACGCAGCAACCGGACCGTCTCGGCGTACTGCTCGTTGCGGGTCAGCACCGCGCCGCCCTCGCCGACGCTCAGCTGCTTCTTGGAGAAGAACGACGCGCACGCAAGATCAGCCGCACTGCCGCACACCCGACCGTCGGCGTAGCGCGACCCGATCGACTGGGCCATGTCCTCGATCAGCACCAGCCCGTGGTCGTCGCACAGGCGCCGGAGCTCGGCCATGTCCGCGGTGTAACCGCAGAAGTGGACGGCGATCACTGCTTTCGTTCGCGGCGTGATCCGGCGCCGCACGTCGTCCACCGAGATGTTCATGTCGGTGAGCGAGGTCGAGTCGCACAGGACCGTCTCGGCGCCGCAGTACCGCGGCGCGTGCGCCGTGGCCAGGAACGTCAGCGCAGGCACGATGACCTCGTCACCCGGACCGATCCCCGCCGCCCGGCACGCCAGGTGCAGCGCGGCGGTGCCGTTCGACACGGCCGCCGCGTGGGGCACGTTGCAGAACTGCGCCAGGGCGAGCTCGAAGTCGCGCGTGCGCGGTCCCATCGTCAGCCAGCCCGAGCGGTAACAGTCGAGCACTGCCTCGATGTCGTCCTCGGTGACGACGACATCGGTCAACGGCACGTTCCAGGTCATCACGCCAGCCCTTCAGCAATGGCCTCGACGACCCGGTCGACGTCCGACTCCGACATGTGCGGGAAAAGCGGAATGGTGAGCTCGGAACGCGCCCACCGCTGCGACAACGGCAAGGACTGCTCGCCGTACAGCTTCTCGTACACGCTGAACTCGTGAATTGCCGGGTAGAACAACGATGTCTGGATGGAGCGCTGCTCGCGCAGATAGCGGCGCAGCGATCCCTGCCGTTCCGGATCCTCGACGAGAACCGGCATCACGTAGCACGAGCTGTTGGCGACCGCCGAGTCCGCAAACGGAACGATGAGTCCCGGCACGTTCTTGAACTGGTCGCGGTACCGGCGCACCAGCACGCGCCTGCGGTCGATGTCCTGTTCGAGACGCCCGAACCGGGAGAGCAACAAGGCGGCCCTGGTCTCGTCGAAGCGGTAGTTGAAGCCCAGGCCGACCGCGTCGTAGGTGTCGGTGGCGCCGGTGTGCCTGCTCCAGCTGCCGCTCGTCATGCCTTGCGAGCGCAGGCGGCGGACCAGCTCGGCGACGTCGTCGTCGTCCGTGCAGAGCAGCCCGCCCTCACCGCACGAGAGGATCTTGTTCGAGAAGAACGAGAACGCTCCCGCCAGCCCGAAAGTACCGAGCCGCTGGCCGTCGAATGTCGCCGACGGCGCGTGCGCGACGTCCTCGATGAGCGCGATGCCGTGCTGCGCGCAGAGGTCGCGCAGCTCGCCGATGGCCGCCGAGTAGCCCGCGAAGTGCACCGCGCACACGGCCTTGGTGCGGGGTCCGATCAACGAGGCGACGTGGGCCGGGTCGATCCCGGGATCGTCGAGCCCGACGATGTCCGCGAACACCGGCGTGCCGCCGCAGTACAGCACCGCGTTCGCCGTCGCGGCGAACGTGATCGACGGCACGATGACCTCGTCGCCCGGGCCGACGCCCGCCGCGAGGTAGGCCAGGTGCAGGGCGGCCGTGCAGGACGAGACGCAGAGCGCGTGCCGCACCCCGAGGTGCTCCGCGAAGACGCGTTCGAACTCTTCGACCCGTGGGCCGGTGGTCAACCAGCCCGACCGCAGGGTCTCCGCGACCGCGGCCAGGTCGGCGTCCTCCAGGCGGAGGTCGAAGAGCGGGAGCCCCGGCTCTGAACCGTTGTCCGCCACCTCAGTCGATGTTCCGGTAGGCGCGGGCGAACGGGTCGCCGAACGCTCCGGCCTCGAGGCCCGCGATGATCTCGGCGATGCCGTCGGGGACGGTCCGGAGCGTGGCGAAGCCGAGTTCCGTGGCGATCCGGTCGAACGACACCTTGTAGTCCCGGGGGTCCTCGTTGCGCTGCACGTAGGACACCGATCCGTTGGACGTGACCCGCGCGATCTCCTCGACGATGTCCATCTTCCGGTAGTTCTCGCCCGAGCGGCCCACGTTGTAGACCCGGCCGCCCACCTGCTCGACGGGCTTGTCGAGCACGTGCGCGACCGCGCGGCCCGCGTCCCTGACGTGGACGTAGGGGCGCCAGAACTGCTCGCCGAACACCTCGAGGTGGCGGCCGGACCACAGGTCCCGCGTGAACTCGTTCACCGTGAGGTCGAAGCGCATCCGCGGAGCCACGCCGTAGACGGTCGCGAAGCGCAGGCAGGTCGGCCGCAGGGGTCCGTGGTCACCCTCCAGCAGCGCCCGCTCGATCGCCACCTTCTGCTCGGCGTAGAGCGACACCGGCGCGAGCTCGCCGTCTTCGGTGATCGGCACGGTGGGATCGGCCATGCGGCCGTAGTTCGAACACGTGGACGCGAAGACCATGCGCTCGACGCCTGCCTCACGGGCGTCGCGGACGAGCGCCCGGGAGCCCTCGACGTTGACGTCGTGGGCGAGTTGCGGGTCGATGGCGCACGCCGGGTCGCCGACGATCGCGGCGAGGTGCACGACCTCGTCGACCCCGGCCAGCGCCTTGGCCCGGGCGTCGCCGTCGCGGATGTCGCCCTGGATCACCTCGACGCCCTGCTCACGCAGCTCGGCCGCCCGGTCAACCTGCTTGTGCAGCAGCACGTCCAGCACGCGCACGCTGCGGCCTGACGCCGCGAGCTCCGCGCAGGCGCCCATGCCGATGTAACCGGCGCCGCCGGTCACCAAGACTGTCCGACTCACACTCTTCCCCTGACTTTCGTTCTGTCGCTTGCTCAGACTTTGACCAGACGGGGCGGTTCTCCGGTGAGTACCGCCTCCACCTGCGCGGCCACCACCGCCCGGTCATACGTGCGACGCGCCTCGTCGGCGGCCCGCGCTCCGTGGCGGGCCATCAGAGCCTCGTCGTCGCGGTACCGGGCGAGCACGTCGCGCAGTGCCGCCGCGTCGTTCTCCGGCGCCAGGATGTGGCCGCCGTCCTGCGGAATGAGGTCGTGCACGCCCTCGGCGCCGGTGGAGACGCACGCCCGGCCCGCGAGCATCGCGAGGATGACCGCTCTGGGCGCGCCTTCGGTGGGCGAAGGGCAGAAGACCGACACGTCGAACGCCGAGATGACGTCGGCGACGTCGGCGCCCGGTGTCGGCACGAAGTGGACCCGGTCCCCCAGTGCGCGCGCCTGCTCGCGCAGTGCGTCCTCGGTCTCGCCGGACCCGGCCATGAGCAGGTGCACACGGGGGTCGTCGAGCGCGATCGTGGCGTCGACGACGACGTCGTTGCGCTTCTTGGGGTGGAACCGCGAGATGCAGCCGACGACGAACGCGTCGGACGGGATGCCCAGCTGCTGACGGACACGGGCCCGCCCGGCCGGTGAGAACGAGAGCTCGTCAGTGCGCATGACGTTCGGCGCGACGACGACGCGGTCTTCGGGCACGCCGACCTCCACCACCGAACGGCGCGTGCCCTCCGAGATCGCGAGCACGGCGGCGGCCCGGCGCGCGGCGGCGAGGTACAGCTGGCGCGGCAGCCCGCGCCGCAGCGGGAACGGCACCGGACCCCACTCCGCCCACACGACCCTCCGCGCGATGGCGCGCGGCAGCAGCCCCGCCAGGAGCTGCTCCTTCTTGTAGTGCACGAGGAGGACATCGAACGGGGCCTCGGCGCGCAACGCCCGCACGATGCCCGCGAACAGCCGCGGGGTCTGCAGGACGAGGCCGCGCCACGTGCGCACGGCGAGCTTCGGCCCGAGGTCGATCGACCGGACGGTGACCGCGGTCCCCCGTCCGATGTCGGGCTGGTTGGACAGCATCACGGTTTCGTGACCGTTGGCGGCCAACGCGTCGAGCAGTTCGACCGCTGCGAACTCGGCTCCGCCCGACGAGTGGGTCGTCAGGACTGACACGATCTTCATCGGCTTCTCTCCACGAGATCGAGGAACGTCGACCAGGCAACGGCGTACGGCGCCATGAAGGCGGCGAGCCGATCCAGGTCCTTCCAGCCCCGCTCCGCTTCCCAGCGCCAATGCAGGGCAACCGGCGTCCATACGCCGGTGCCGTCATCGACGTAGCGCTCGAGACTCTCGAGCACTTCGGCAGCGGTGCCGTACAGCGGGGGATAAGCAGGCAGGTACACAGCGCCGTTGCGCCATGCGGCTGTGGGCTGGTAACCCATGCGCAGGATGGACTCGGGCCCACCGGTCACGACGGGGAACCTGTCGGCGAGCGTCGGGTACTGCCGCGCGTTGAACGTGTTGAACGGCGGGACGAGCACCCGCGGCACGACACCGGTACGGGACTCGAGCTCGTCCATCGCCCTGTCGAGCAGGTCGGCGAGCGCTCGCGCGGAACGACCACCCAGCTCGGTGTGGCGCCGGGGGTTCGCGTGCCGCGTCCTGTGGTCGTAGCCGTGGAGCGCGAACTCGACGCCGTC